>JANPDF010000088.1:0-9539 GCA_031431355.1 Gammaproteobacteria bacterium | reverse complement strand
CCCGCCCTGGGCCGACTGGGGCTGAGGCCGCGGCTCAAGTTCAATCCCAGGCACGAGGGCGTGCGCCGCGTATTCACGCTGATGGTCCCGACCATTTTTTCGTCCTCGGTGTCGCAGCTCAACCTGCTGGTCGGCACCATGTTCGCGTCCCTGCTGGTAGTCGAGGCGCAGAGCTGGCTGTACTACACCGATCGGCTGGTGGAATTCCCGCTCGGAATGTTCGGCGTGGCGATCGGAACCGTGATCCTGCCGCACCTGTCGCGTCGGCATGCGGATACCGACTCGGCGGGGTACTCGCATGCGCTGGACTGGGGCTTGCGCCTGGCCACCCTGGTCGGCATTCCCGCCGCGCTCGGCCTGGCCCTGCTGGCGGAACCGCTGGCATCCACGCTGCTGTTCCGCGGCGCCTTCACCCTGCACGACACCCGCATGGTCGCGGTCAGCGTCACGGCGATGAGCATCGGTGTCGTGCCCTTCATGCTCACCAAGGTATTGCTGCCGGCGTTCTACGCGCGCCAGGACACGCGCACGCCAATGCGCGCGGCGATCATCACGGTCTTCATCAATGTCTGCCTGACCGTGCTGCTGGTGACGCCCCTGTGGAAATTGGGCGTTGTCGCGGCGCACGCCGGCATTGCGCTGGCGACGGCGCTGGCCGGGATCGCCAACGCGGTGTTGCTGTGGCGCTACCTGCGCCGCGATGGGCTGTACCGCCCGGAAAAGGGCTGGGCCAGGCTCGCCATCCAGATTGCCCTGGGCTGCCTGCTGATGAGCGTGGCCGTGCTTGGCATCCGCTATGTCGTCGGCGACTGGAATGCCCTGCACTGGACGCTACGGCTGGCCTGGCTGCTGGGCGCCGTCGCCGCCGGCGCGGCCGCCTACGCGGCCGGGCTGCTGCTGGCCGGGCTGCGGCCCAGGCACCTGCGCGAAGCCTGAGCATTCCGTGGACGTTATACTTTCGCCATGAGCAAGCTGTTCCGGGACGTCGCGGGCGAGAATCTCTGCCCGCAGGGCAGCGTGGTGTGCATCGGAGCTTTCGACGGCCTGCATCGCGGGCATCAGGCGCTGGTCGGCCGCGCGGTCGCGCGCGCGCGTTCCCTGGGCGTGCCGGCGGTGGCGTTGAGCTTCGAGCCGCTACCGCGAGAGTACTTCGCCCGCGGTGAACGCCCGGCCAGGTTGTCGCTGCCCCGCGCCAAGTTCGAAGGGCTGCGCGCGCGCGGCGCCGACCTGGTCGGTCTGCTTCGTTTCAATGCGACGCTGTCATCAATGAGCGCGGACGAATTCATCGAGAGCATCCTGTGCAAGCGCCTGTCTGCGCGCGAGGTCTGGGTCGGCCCGGATTTTCGCTTCGGCAAGGGCCGCGGCGGCGACATCGAATCGTTGAAGGCGGCGGGAGCGATCCACGGTTTCGACGCCTTCCAGATCGAGCCGGTCCATGTGAACGGCGAGCGCGTCTCGAGTTCGCGCTTGCGCGAGCAATTGGCGGCAGGCGATCTCCCGGGTGCTGAAGCAGCGCTCGGCTACCGGTATGGAATCGATGGCAAGGTCGTCCGCGGCCGCCAGCTCGGACGCCGCCTCGGCTATCCCACTGCCAACATTCGGCTGATGGGCAAGCGCGCGGCGCTCGACGGCATCTACGCAAGTTGGGTGCATGGCGTCGGCAGCCGTCCGCGCGCCTCGGTGTCCAGCCTCGGCACGCGACCGACAGTGTTCGGTCGTGAGCAGCTTCTGGAAGCGCACCTGTTCGATTTCGATGGCGACCTGTACGGGCGCCGCTTGCGAGTGGAGTTCGTCGCCCGTCTGCGCGACGAAGCAAAGTTCGACGACCTGCCGGCATTGGTACGGCAGATGGATTTGGATGCCGAGGGCGCTCGCAAGCTGCTGCGGCATGACCAGGAAAATATTGGAGCGAGTGCGTGATGTCCGCAGAGTTGAAGAAAGACTACAAGCACACCATCTCGCTGCCCGACACCGAGTTTCCGATGCGTGGCGACTTGCCCAAGCGCGAACCGGGCATCCTCGCCGGCTGGCAACAGTCTGGTCTATATGCGCAAGTGCGCGAGCATGCCAAGGGGCGGCCAACGTTCGTCCTGCACGATGGCCCGCCGTATGCGAATGGCGCGATCCACATCGGCCACGCGGTCAACAAGATCCTCAAGGACATGGTGGTCAAGTCCAGGCTCATCGCTGGCTTCGACGCGCCCTACGTGCCGGGCTGGGACTGCCACGGCCTGCCGATCGAGCTTGCTGTCGAGAAGAAGTTCGGCAAGGTCGGCGAGAAACTCGATGCTCCCGCATTCCGGCAGAAGTGCCGCGAGTACGCCGGTGAACAGATCGCCGGCCAGAGCCGTGATTTCCAGCGGCTCGGTGTGCTCGGCGATTGGGACAACCCCTATCGCACGATGGATTTCCGCTTCGAGGCCGACATGCTTCGTTCGCTGGCCAAGATCGTCGAACGCGGCCATCTGGCGCGCGGCGTAAAGCCGGTGCACTGGTGCTTCGATTGCGGATCGGCGCTGGCCGAGGCCGAGATCGAATACGCCGACAAGGCCTCGCCCGCCGTTGACGTTGCCTATGACGCGATCGATCCGCAGGCGCTGGCGGCGAAATTCGGCGCAGACAGCGGTGAGGCGATCGTCAGCATCCCGATCTGGACGACCACGCCGTGGACCTTGCCGGCGAGCATGGCGGTGACGCTGGGCCCGGAACTCGAGTACGTGTTGGTGCAGGGTCCGGCGCGCGCGGGACGCAGGCAATTGCTGGTGCTCGCTGAGGCATTGTGGATTGGCTGCCTCCGTCGTTACGGCATGGGCGAGTCCGCAGAGGGAATCGAGCTCGATGATCGCGCCGTGCTCGGACGGGTGCGAGGGTCGGAGCTGGAGTTGCAGTTGCTGCAGCACCCCTTCTACTCGCGCCAGGCGCCAGTGATCCTCGGCGACCACGTTACCACCGAGGCCGGTACCGGTGCCGTGCATACCGCGCCTGGCCATGGCCAGGAGGATTTCGCCGTCGGCCAGAAGTACGGCCTGGAAGTGCTCAACCCGATCGACGGCCGCGGCGTTTTCCTGCCCAACACCGAAATCTTCGCCGGCCAGTACATCTGGAAGGCCAACGACACCATCAGCGCATTGCTCGCCGAACGCGGTGTGCTGCTGGCCGCCGAAAAACTGACCCACAGCTATCCGCATTGCTGGCGGCACAAGACGCCGGTGGCGTTCCGTGCGACGCCGCAGTGGTTCATCTCGATGGAGCAGGCGGGGCTGCGCCGCGATGCGCTGGAGTCGATCAAGTCGGTGAAGTGGATCCCGGACTGGGGCGAAGCGCGCATCGCCGGCATGATCGATGGACGGCCGGACTGGTGCATCAGTCGTCAACGCACATGGGGCGTCCCGATCGCGCTGTTCATCAACCGGGAATCCGGCGAGCCGCATCCGCGCAGCGTCGAGCTGATGCGCGAAGTCGCCGCGCGCGTGGAAGTCGCCGGTGCCGACGCCTGGTTCCAGCTCGACTCGGCGGAACTGCTCGGAGCCGAGGCGGCGAACTACGACAAGGTCACCGATATCCTGGATGTCTGGTTCGATTCCGGAGTCACTCACGAAGGCGTTCTGGCAGCGCGGCCGGAGCAAGGGCTGCGCAAGCCCGCGGATCTGTACCTCGAAGGCTCCGACCAGCATCGCGGCTGGTTCCAGAGCTCGCTGCTCACCGGCATCGCGATGGACGGCGCCGCGCCGTTCCGCCAGGTCCTCACCCATGGCTTCGCCGTCGATGCCGCCGGCCGCAAGATGTCGAAGTCGATCGGCAACGTGGTCGAGCCGCAGAAGGTCAACGATTCGCTAGGCGCCGACGTGCTGCGCCTGTGGGTCGCATCGGCCGACTACCGCAACGAGATGTCGGTGTCTGATGAGATCCTGAAACGCAGCGCCGATGCCTATCGTCGGATCCGCAATACGGCGCGCTTCCTGCTCGGCAACCTGTCCGGCTTCGATCCCTCGCGCAACCTGGTCCCGATCGCCGAGTGCCTGCTGCTCGACCAGTGGGCGATGGCGCGCGCGCGCGACCTGCATGAGCGGATACAGGAAGCCTACCTGGACTACGACTTTGCCCGGGTGGTCTCGCTGGTGCAGAATTTCTGCACCAACGATCTCGGCGCCTTGTACCTGGATGTCACCAAGGACCGGCTGTACACGATGCCCGTGGACAGCCACGGCCGACGTTCCGCGCAGAGCGCGATGTTCCGCATTGCCGAGGCATTCGCGCGCTGGATCGCTCCGGTGCTCAGTTTCACAGCGGACGAGATCTGGCGCTACCTGCCGGGGGATCGCGTGGCCAACGTGTTGTTCTCGACGGTCGCCGACATCGACGCCATCCTGCCGCCGCACGGCGCCTACCGCCAGGCCGACGGCCCCTTGATGCAGCGCCTGTTGTCGGTGCGCGAGGCAGTGAGCAAGGTGCTCGAGCCAATGCGCGCCGAAGGCCGCATCGGCGCATCGCTCGCCGCCGAAGTGGATGTCTACGCCGACCTCGACTCCGGAGACGTGCCAGTCGATCCCGCTTTTTCGCAGGAACTGCGCTTCCTGTTCATCACCTCGTCGCTGCGTTTGCAGCCGCTGGCCGCCAAGCCGGTCGACGCGCTGAACCCGGAAGGCAGCGAAGCCTGGATCGTCGCCACGCCGTCCACGCATCGCAAGTGCGTGCGCTGCTGGCACTACCGCGTCGACGTAGGCAACTTCCCCGACGACCCGGAGCTTTGTGGGCGTTGTGTGGATAACGTGGAAGGTGCTGGCGAGACCAGGAAGTTCTTCTAGGCCATGGACCAGACCACAATGCCAACGCCCATCAGGGCAAACGCGCTGCCCTGGCTGGGTTGGTCGGCGCTGCTGATCGTGCTCGACCAGGCTAGCAAGTGGCTCGCGGTGGAACGCCTGCATTTCCAGGAACCGGTGCCGTTCGTGCCCGGCTTCTGGAACTGGACGCTGACCCACAATACCGGCGCTGCCTTCAGTTTCCTGGCCAACGCCGGTGGCTGGCAGCACGGCTTCTTCATCGCGCTGGCTTTGTTGATCAGTACGGCGCTCGTGGTCGCTCTGAAGCGGACTGCGCGGACCGACTGGTGCAGCGCGCTGCCGTTTGCGCTGATCATCGCCGGCGCGTTGGGCAATGTCATTGATCGCATCCGCTTCGGCTACGTAATCGACTTCGTCGACTGGTACTGGCGCGACTGGCACTGGCCGGTATTCAATGTCGCCGACAGTTGCATCGTGGTCGGGGCAACACTAATGGTGTTGTTCAGCCTGACGCACAAGGAGGCGTCCCACTGATGGATATCGTGTTGGCCAATCCGCGCGGGTTTTGCGCAGGCGTGGATCGCGCGATCGAGATCGTCAAGCGGGCGCTGGAAACTCTCGGCGCGCCGATCTACGTTCGCCATGAAGTGGTGCACAACCGCTTCGTCGTTGACGACCTGCGCCAGCGCGGCGCCGTGTTCGTCGAGGAGCTGGATGAAGTTCCCGCCGGCGGCACGGTGATCTTCAGCGCGCATGGTGTGTCGCAAGCCGTGCGCAGCGAGGCCGCCGGTCGCGGATTGAAGATTTTCGATGCGACCTGCCCGCTGGTGACCAAGGTGCACATCGAAGTACTGCGTCATTGTCGCGCCGGGCGCGACGTGATCCTGATCGGTCATGAAGGCCACCCGGAAGTCGAAGGGACCATGGGGCAATGGCAGGCCGAGGCGGGGCAGGGCCATATCTACCTGGTGGAAGACGTCGCCGACGCGATGCAACTGGAAATCGCCCAGCCGGGAAACGTTGCCTTCACGACGCAGACTACGCTGTCAGTGGACGAGACCCGAGACGTGATCGCCGCGCTGCAGTCGCGCTTCCCGGCCTTGCAAGGCCCCAGGCACGACGACATCTGCTACGCCACCCAGAATCGACAGGACGCCGTGCGCGAACTGGCCGCCGAATGCGACCTGGTGTTGGTCGTCGGCTCGGTCAACAGTTCCAATTCGAACCGCCTGCGCGAGCTGGCCGAGAAGCAGGGAGCCAGGGCTTACCTCGTCGACGGTGCCGACAACATTGATCCGGCCTGGCTTGAAGGCCGCACGCGCATTGGCGTCACTGCTGGCGCGTCGGCGCCAGAGATACTAGTGCAGGGCGTGATCGCCCGGTTGCAGTCGCTGGGTGGCGGAAGCGTGACCGAATTGCACGGCGAGCCCGAAGACATGGTCTTCGCGTTGCCGAAGGAATTGCGGATCGTGCTGCTGCCGTAACGGCGCAGCTCAGTCGCCCAGCCAGGCGCCTTGCGTCTTGCCGTGGCCGGTGGCGAGGTCGTAGCGCTCGCCGCGAACTTCGTATTCCTTGAGCACGCGCGCGCCAAGGTCGCGTGCCGCCGATTCAAGCGCGTCGCAGCTTGTCATCGCAGGCATAGCGCTCAGCTTGGCATCCAGTGCCTTGGCTGCCTGCCTGCCGATCTCGTAATGTCCCAGCTCGTGCACGCGCAGCGCCTTCAGGTAGTCGGAGAACTTGTCCTGCAGCAGTGCGTCGGCATCGAGCAGTCGCGGCAGGTTGATCTCGCCGGAGAGGTGGGTCGCGACCCGGACGACCCGGCAACGGCCCTGGGCGTCGGTGCCCGGCTGGAATTTCCAATCCACGTTCCAGCGCGCCGCGCTGTGGAAGACCTGCTTGCCCGGGCGGAACGGGGACGAGTCATTCAGGATTTCGGGAAGGCTGCGACCCGAACCTGCGCGGGCGTCGTAGTGCCGATACTCAAGGCGCTCCTTGACCTCCGCCTGGGCGGAAGCCGAGGCTGCAAGGCAGCAGAGCAGCAGTAACTGGCGCATTTTCAGCATGGATGGAGTGACCGGAAGGGACATTGCCTGGCTTGGAGTCTGGCCGGTAGCGATTGGTTCCGCGCCGTCCAAGGCTTCGAGACGCCAGCGACAGCGCCGATTCAAATTGACCCTGACCCCGCCGGGGCCTAAAATTCGCCGTCCTGCCGGAATAGCTCAGTTGGTAGAGCGCGTCATTCGTAATGATGAGGTCGTAGGTTCGATTCCTATTTCCGGCACCACCTTCTGAAAACGTCCGCCAAGAGCGCCCACCGCAGCCTTGCCAAAGGCCGGCCCTCCAAGCGCGCTGTTCCGCATCTGACTAATCCGGCAACGGAATAAACTCCGTCTCCCCCGGCACGCTCCCCATCCTTCCAGCCCGCCAATCCTCCTTGGCGCTCTCGATCCTGTCCCTGCTGCTGGACACGAAATTCCACCAGACGAAGCGCGGCCCATCCAGCGGCTCGCCGCCGACCAGCATCACGCGCGCGGCCTCGACGGCATGCAACACCGGTTCGCTGCCCGGATCGAGCACCACGAGCGTATTCAAGGGCAGTGGCAACCCATCGAGCTGCAACTGCCCGTGTACGGGATACAGCGCGCGTTCGGCGTGTTCGGCAGGCAGGCGCAGCGACGCGCCTGCCGCCATTTCGATCGACACGTAAAGTGTCTGCGCCAGCACCGCCACCGGTGAGCGCTCGCCGAACGCATGCCCGGCCACGACCGTCATCGACAGGCCGTCGCCGCTGACGACCGGCAGCGTTGCCTTGGGATGGTGCGCGAACGCAGGCTCTGCTTCCTCGTGCGCCTGCGGCAGTGCAACCCAGGTCTGCAGGCCATGGAAGGGATGCTCGATACCACGCAACCGCTGCGGTGTACGCTCGGAATGCACGATGCCGCGGCCTGCAGTCATCCAGTTCACGTCGCCCGGCTCGATGTCCTGCACCGAGCCCAGGCTGTCGCGGTGGGTCATCGAGCCTTCCCACAGGTAAGTCACCGTCGCCAACCCGATGTGCGGATGCGGGCGCACGGCGATTGGCTGCGCGCCGCCGAGGATCGCGGGACCGATGTGGTCGAAGAAAACGAATGGCCCGATGCTGCGACGGCGCGCGTTGGGCAGCACCCGGGCGACCGAGAAACCGCCGAGGTCGTGCAAACTTGGGACGTGGAATTCCGGCATGGCCCGTCAAGGCTAGCCGGTCTTGAGTACTGCCAGCAATCCCCGCGCGGTACGCAGCCGCGAGCCGGCGTCGGGCAACTCCATGCGGATCCGGAGTTTCTCCGGTCCATCCATGGAATACACGCGGGGCTGCGACTGGATCAATCGAATAATCGACATCGGGTCGACGTTCGGCTGCGCCAGGAAATGCACGCGTCCGCCATTGCCTCCGAGTTCGAGCTTGCGTAGTCCCAGGCGGGTTGCTTCCAGTTTCAATTCGGTGACGGCGAACAACTGCTTTGTTTGCTCGGGAAGCACGCCGAAGCGATCGACCATCTCGACCTGCAGCTCCTTGAGCGCATCCTCGTCGCGTGCCGAGGCGATGCGCTTGTACAGGGTGAGCCGCGCGTGCACGTCCGGCAGGTAGTCCTCCGGAATCAACGCCGGCAGGTGCAGCTCGACTTCCGCTCCGTGGCGCACGCTCGGGTCGAGGTCGGGAATCTTGCCGGAGCGGATCGACTTGACCGCGCGCTCGAGCAGCTCGGTGTACAGCGAGAAGCCGATCTCGGCGATCTGGCCAGACTGCTCTTCGCCCAGCAATTCACCGGCACCGCGGATCTCCAGGTCGTGCGTGGCCAAGGTGAACCCGGCGCCAAGTTCCTCCAGCGAGGCGATCGCCTCGAGGCGCTTCTCCGCATCGGCGGTCATCGTTTTGCGATTCGGCACCACCAGGTAGGCATAGGCGCGATGGTGCGAACGGCCGACCCGGCCGCGCAGCTGGTGCAACTGGGAGAGCCCGAAGCGGTCGGCGCGATTGACGATAATGGTGTTGGCGCTGGGGATGTCGATGCCCGATTCGATGATCGTCGTGCACACCAGCACGTTGAAGCGCTGCCGGTGGAAGTCAAGCATTGCCTGTTCCAGCTCGCGTTCCGGCATCTGCCCGTGGGCAATGCGGATGCGCGCTTCGGGGACCAGTTCGGCCAGTTCGCGCGCCATCTTCTCGATGCTGTCCACTTCGTTGTGCAGGAAATAGACCTGTCCGCCGCGGGCCAACTCGCGCTGGAAGGCTTCGCGCAGGAGCGCGTTGTCCCACGGGGTGATGAAGGTCTTGACCGCCAGCCGATGCTGCGGCGGCGTGCCGATGATCGACAGCTCGCGCAGTCCGCTCATCGCCATGTTCAGCGTGCGCGGAATCGGAGTGGCGGTCAGCGTGAGCAGGTGGACTTCCGCGCGCAGCGCTTTAAGTGCTTCCTTCTGGCGCACGCCGAAACGCTGCTCTTCATCAACAATCACCAGCCCGAGATCGCGGAATTTCACGTCGCCTTGAAGCAGGCGGTGGGTACCGACGATGACGTCGATCTTGCCTTCCTCGAGCAGGACCAGCGCCGCCTTGATTTCCTTTGCCGACTTGAAGCGCGACAACACCTCCACCCGGATCGGCCAGTCGGCGTAGCGGTCGCGGAAGTTGCGGTAGTGCTGTTCGGCCAGCAAGGTGGTCGGCACCAGGATCGCGACCTGCTTGCCAGCGGTGGCAGCGACGAACGCGGCGCG
>JANPDF010000087.1:0-7450 GCA_031431355.1 Gammaproteobacteria bacterium | reverse complement strand
ATGCGCCAGCCCAGCGTCGTGTCCTCCACTTGCTGGTCGCGGGCGAGCGCCGCTCCCGCCTTTGCCATCACATACGGCGCGCGTGACATGCTCTCTACGCCACCCGCGAGCACCAGCTCGGCATCGCCGCAGGCAATCATGCGCGCCCCTTGCGCCGCTGCCTCCAGGCCCGAGGCGCACAGGCGATTGACCGTGTAGCCCGGTACGGTCACCGGCAGTCCGGACAGCAGCGTCGCCATTCGCGCGACATTCCGGTTGTCCTCGCCCGACTGGTTGGCGCAGCCGAGGATCACTTCGTCAATTTCATCCCAGGCTAGCGCCGGATGGCGGGCCAGCAATGCGCGGATCGGCAGTGCCGCGAGGTCGTCGGCGCGGATCCCGGACAACGCGCCGCCGTAGCGACCGAACGGCGTGCGGGTGGCGCTGGCGATGAAAACCTCAGCCATGCGTGCCTTGCGTGTCCATCAACGGCAACGCACCGCCATGGGCGATGCCGGTTTCGATCGCTTCCTGCGTATCGCGCAAGGCCGGCAACATCTTCTCCAGCGCGCGTTCGCGCACATCGTCGCAGTACTGCATGCTGACATTCAGGCCCGCGATCACCCGCCCGCTGGCCGCCCGGATCGGCACCGCGATCGAACACAGGCCCAGTTCGAGTTCCTGTGACACCAGCGAATAGCCCTGTTCGCGAACCCGCGCGAGCTCCGCCTTGAGACCGCCAGGGTTGTGCAGCGTCAAGTGGGTGAACGGTCGCAGAGTGGTCCCGCGCAGCCATTCCGACAGCTCCGCTGGCGGCAGGTCGGCCAGGATCACGCGGCCCATGGAGGCGGCGAAAGCGGGCAAGCGCGCGCCGACGCTGAGCGCGATGCTCATCACCTTGCGAACCGCTACGCGCTGCACGTAGACGATGTCCTGTCCGTCGAGTACCGACAGCGAGCAGGATTCCTCGACCTGGCGCGCCAGTCGTTCCATCGGCTGTTGCGCCAGCTTGCCCAAGCCGAGCGAGGACAAGTAGCTGAAACCGAGCTCAAGCACGCGCGGCGTCAGTGAGAACTCGCGCCCGCTCAAGGCGACGTAGCCAAGGTGCTGCAGCGTCAGCAGGTTGCGCCGCACCACGGCACGCGCCAGTCCCGTGCGTTCGGCGATCTCCGACAGACTGGCCTTCGGCAGGTCGTGTCCGAACGCGCGCAAGACCTGCAAGCCCCGGGCAAGGGACTGCACGTAATCCGGGCTGTGTTCGAACGGGAGTGCTTCTGTCATGTGCGGTGTCCCGCCCTCAATTGACAGCGGCAGACTAATGGGTTTCCAATATGTTCGCAATACGAACTACTGTGCGATATTCGCACAACTCAAGACACGGGGGCGTCGTGAGCAGACCCGAACGGGACAGCGTGCTGCATACCTGGAGCGTGCCCGCCCAATGGCAGGCGCCGACCGTGGTCGGCGGCGAGGGCGCCTGGTTCCGCGATGACGGCGGCCGCCGATTGCTGGACATGAGCAGCTTGTCGGAATGCTGCAACCTGGGTCACCAGCATCCCGCCGTCGTGGAGGCAATCCGCGAGCAGGCGTCGCGCTTGTGCTTCACGACGTCGGCTTGGGGCGCGCAACCGCGCGCGGAGCTGGCCGAGGCGCTGCTGGAGCAGGCCGGATTCGATGGCGGGCGCGTGTACTTCACGCTCGGTGGCGCCGATGCCAACGAGAGCGCGGTCAAGATCGCGCGACTTGCGCGTGAGCTGCCGACTGGCGTGGTGGTCGCCAGGGATCGCTCCTATCACGGCGCTTCCTACGCCTGCTCCGCGTTGTCGGGCGATGAGCGCACTCGCGGCCAGCTCGATCCAGGCCTGTTCGGCTTCGCGCACGTACCGCCTCCGTATGCTTATCGCTGCCCATTTGGCAGCGTCACCGCGCGCCAATGCGGCGAGCTGGCAGCCGAGGCCGTCGGCGCGGAAATCGACAGGCGCGGCGCGAGCAAAGTCGCCGCCGTGATCATGGAGCCCGATGCCGGCACCAACGGCATCGTCGCCCCGGATTCCTACTGGCCGGCCCTGCGCGCCGTCACCCGCTCGCGCGGCGTGCTGCTGATCGCCGACGAGGTGATGAGCGGCTTCGGGCGGTGCGGACAGTGGTTCGCCTGGCAGCGATACGGCGAAGAGGGGCGCCCGGACATCATGACGCTGGCGAAGGGATTGACCGGCGCGCACTTGCCGCTGGGCGCAGTGCTGGTGTCCGCGCCGGTCGCCGCGCGGATCAACCACCAATTCCTCGCCACCGGGCTTACCTATTCCGGCCATCCGCTTTGTTGCGCGGCCGCACTAGCTGCGCTGCGCGCTTATCGCGACCAGGACCTGGTCGCGCGCTCGCGCCGACTTGGGGCCCGGATGTTCTTGGCGCTGAAGGCGATGCAGGAGCGCCACGCGGTGATCGGCGACGTGCGCGGCGGACACGGACTATTCGCGGTAATCGAATTGGTCAGCGACCGACGGGCGCGGACGCCGCTGGCGCCTTGGCCGCAGATGCCCGCCGGGATCACGCGCCTGCTCAAGGCAGCGCTCGCCGAAGGCGTATCGTTTGCTGCGCGTGGCAACCTGATCATCCTCGCGCCACCGCTGGTGATCGAGGAACCCGACCTCGACCACGCGATGTCTCTACTCGACCGCCTGCTCACCGAACTGGAGTTGCCATGAGTTTCAAACTGACCTACGCCACCATGTTCAATCCGCCCGCCGACATGCACGCCAGGTTCGACGCGGCGATGGCCGATATCGTTGCCGGACTCGGCGCCACGCACGCGCTGCACATCAACGGCGAGGATCGCCAGGCGGAGCGACACGACGCGCGCAAGAGCCCGATTGACCAGCGCCGCCTGCTGGGAAATTTTCCGCTGGCCAGCGTCGACCAGGCCAACGAGGCGATGGCTGCCGCGCACGCGGCGGCACCGGCCTGGCGCTCGACGCCGATGGCCGAGCGCGTTCGCCTGCTCAAGCGGGTCGCGGCGCTGATCGAGGAGCGGGTCTTCCACATCGCTGCGGCGCTCACGCTCGAGGTCGGCAAGAACCGGATGGAAGCACTGGGCGAGGTGCAGGAAACCGCGGACTTCTTCGAGATCTACGCCGATGACTTCGTTCGCCAGAACGGATTCGTGAACCTGTTGCCGGATGATCCGCTACCGGATTTCCGTTCGCACAACCGTAGCGTGATGAAGCCGCATGGCGTGTGGGTGGTGATCGCGCCGTACAACTTCCCGTTCGCGCTCGCCGGCGGCCCGGTGGCGGCCGCGCTGGTGACCGGCAACACCGTGGTCTTCAAGAGCGCCAGCGACACGCCCTGGTCGGGCCGGATGCTGGCCGACTGCTTGCGCGACGCCGGCTTTCCGCCGGGTGTCTTCAACTACCTCAACGGCAGCGGCAGCGTAGTCGGCGAGGCGTTGGTGCAGCATCCGCACACCGCGGGCATCACCTTCACCGGCTCGTTCGAGGTTGGCATGTCCATCTACCGGGCGATGGCCAACGGCCGCTATCCGCGACCGTGCATCGCCGAGATGGGCGGCAAGAATGCTTGCATCGTCACTGCCAATGCCGACCTGGAGCGGGCCGCGGACGGCATCATCCGTTCGGCCTTCGGTCTCAGCGGCCAGAAGTGCTCGGCCCTGTCGCGTGTCTACGTCGATGAAAGCGTGGCCGATGCGCTGGTGGTTGGACTGCGCAAGAAGATCGATGCGCTCAAGGTCGGCGATCCGGCGCTGAAGGAGAACTGGGTTGGCCCGGTCACCACGGCCAACGCATTGCAGAACTTCGAGCGCTACAGCAAGCAACTGTCCGAAGATGGCGGTCGCATCCTGGCCGGCGGCCAGCGGCTTACCGGCGACGACCTCGCCAACGGATTTTTCGTCGCGCCAACGCTCGCCGAAGCGCCCGCAGGCCATCCGCTTTTCCGCGAGGAGATGTTCCTGCCGATTGTGATGCTGTGCCGGGTGCGTAGCCGCGAGGAGGCGATGCAGCTGACCAACGATTCGCCGCTGGGGCTGACCGCCGGTTGCTACGGCAACGACGACGACGTCGCCTATTTCTTCGAAAATATCGAAGCGGGCACCACCTATGCCAACCGCCCGCAGGGTGCGACGACCGGCGCCTGGCCCGGCTACCAGCCATTCGGGGGCTGGAAAGGCTCCGGCTCCACCGGCAAGGCGATCGCCTCGTTCTATTACCTGGCGCAGTACCTGCGCGAACAGTCGCAGACCAACGTGGAATGAGCGTTCGCTTCGCCAGCATCGCCGAACTGGTCTCGGACTTCGTCGCCGACGGCCAGTGCGTGGCGCTGGAAGGATTCACCCACCTGATCCCGTTCGCGGCGGCGCACGAAATCATCCGCCAGCGTCGGCGCGATCTGCACCTGGTTCGGATGACGCCGGACCTGGTCTATGACCAGATGATCGGCGCAGGCTGTGCGTCCGAGCTGACGTTTTCCTGGGGTGGCAATCCGGGCGTCGGCTCGCTGCACCGTTTGCGCGATGCGGTGGAACACGGCTGGCCGGCGCCGCTGCGGATCAACGAGCACTCGCATGCCGGCATGGCCGCCGGCTACGTGGCCGGCGCAGCGCGCCTGCCGTTCGGAATCCTGCGTGGCTACGTGGGCAGCGGCCTGGCGGCCGTGAATCCACCAGTTCGTCAGGTGCAGTGTCCGTACACTGGCGAGCAGATCGCCACGGTTCCGGCACTCAATCCCGACGTCACCGTGCTGCATGCGCAGGCGGCCGACCGCAATGGCAACGTGTTGATACGCGGCATCATCGGCGCGCAAAAGGAAGCCGCGCTGGCGGCGAGGGTGCTGCTGGTAACGGTCGAGCAGGTCGTTGACGAGCTGGCCGCGCCGATGAATGCCATCGTGCTGCCGCACTTTGCCGTCACCGCCATCGCCCATGTGCCGACCGGCGCCTACCCCTCGTATGCACATGGCCATTACGAGCGCGACAATGCCTTCTACCAGGACTGGGACGCGATCGCACGCGATCGCCACACCTTCGATGCGTGGATGCAACGCCACGTCTTCGCTACCCGCGACCACGCGCAGTTTCTGCACAGTCTCCAGGAGGCGGCGTGAACGCGCAGCCGATTGCGGTCGAACTGGCCTACAGCGCCGACGAAATGATGACGGTCGCCGCGGCCCGGCTGCTCTGGTCCGGCTGCGTCTGCTTCGTCGGCATCGGCATCCCGTCAGCGGCGGCCAACCTGGCACGGCTGACCCATGCCCCGGACCTGGTCCTGGTGTACGAGTCGGGCACGATTGGCACGCGACCGAGCGTGTTGCCGCTGTCGATCGGCGACGGCGAGCTGGCCGATACCGCCACGGCGGTGGTTTCTCTGCCGGAGATTTTTTCCTATTGGCTGCAGGCGGGTCGAGTTGATGTCGGCTTCCTCGGCGCAGCGCAAGTCGACCGGTACGGAAACCTGAATACCACCGTGATCGGCGACTATTCGAATCCGGACACGCGCTTGCCCGGCGCGGGTGGTGCGCCGGAGATCGCGCAACACGCGAAGCAGACGTTTGTCGTACTCAAGCAATCGCGGCGCAGCTTCGTCGAGCAACTGGACTTCGTCACCAGCGCAGGCTTCCTCGGCGGCCACGGCGAGCGTGGCCGGCTGCGGCTGCCCGGCGCCGGTCCACAAGTACTGATCAGTGACTTGGGCATCTTCAAGCCCGATGCCGATAGCGAAGAGCTGACGCTGGTGGCGCGCTTCGCCGGCGTCGGTGTCGACCAGATCCGCAACGCCTGCGGCTGGCCGCTTGCCGTCGCCGACCAGATCGCGATCGTCCCCGAACCCACCGCAGCCGAGTTGCAGGCGCTGCGTGACCTGCAACAACGAACTCGCCACGCGCATGCGCGGCAAAACCGACCCATCCCCCCGAAGACGGCACCCGATCCTTGAAGACTTCCCTTTTGCCCGAACGCCGGGCCAGGACGACCATGAGCCTCACTGACCACCGTAGCCAGCACCGCCGAACCGAACTGCCAGGACCGAAGGCGCGTGCGCTGCTGGCCCGGGATGCGGAGGTAGTGTCGCCTTCCTATCCGCGCGACTACCCGTTCGTGATGTCGCATGGACGTGGCGTGGAGGTGTGGGACGTGGACGGCAACCGCTTCCTCGACTTCGCCGCCGGCATCGCCGTGTGCAGCACCGGCCACTCGCACCCGCGCGTGGTTGAAGCGGTGCGCGATGCCGCGGATCGCTTTCTGCACATCTCCTCCGATTACTGGCACGAAGGGCAGGTGCTGCTGGCCGAGAAGATCAATGCGCTGTCGCCCATGGACGAACCGGCGATGAGTTTCTTCTGCCAGTCAGGCACCGAAGCGGTGGAAGGCGCGCTCAAGCTCGCCCGCTACGCGACCGGCCGTTCGCGTTTCATCGGCTTCCTCGGTGGCTTTCATGGCCGCACGATGGGTTCGCTCGCCTTCACCGCAAGCAAGGCCACACAGCAGAAGGGCTACTTCTCGACCATGCCTGGCGTCACCCACGTGCCGTACCCGAACGACTTCCGGCCCTTGCTCGCTGGTGCCGACCAGGGCAAGGCAGTGTTGTCGTACATCGAGGACGTGCTGTTTGCCAGCAACGTGCCGCCCAGCGAGGTCGCGGCGATCCTGATCGAGCCGATCCAGGGCGAAGGCGGATATATCGTGCCACCGGACGGCTTCCTGGCTGGTCTGCGGCAACTGTGCGATCGTCACGGAATCCTGCTCATCTTCGATGAAGTGCAGTCCGGCATCGGCCGCAGTGGTCGCATGTTCGCCGCCGAGCACTGGGGCGTGAAGCCGGACATCATGACGCTGGCGAAAGGGCTCGGTTCCGGCCTGCCGATCGGCCTGGTCGTGGCGCGCAAGTCAATCATGCAGCGCTGGCAGCGCGGCGCGCACGGCAACACCTACGGCGGCAACCCGCTGTGCTGCGCCGCCGCGCTAGCCACCATCGAGCTGGTCGAGGGCGGGCTCGCCGCCAATGCAGCGCTTGTTGGCGACTACTTCATGACGCGCTTGCGCGAGCTGCAGTCGCGGTATCCGGTGATCGGACAAGTGCGCGGCAAAGGGTTGATGATCGGCATGGAACTGGTCACCGACCAGCACTCGCTGACGCCGGCCAGGGCGCTGTGCGATGCGGTCGTCACCAATGCCTTCCAGAATGGATTGTTGCTGCTGTCTTGCGGGGCCAGTACCGTCCGGTTCATGCCGCCGTTGCTGGTCACGCGCGAACAGGTGGACGAGGCGGTGGCACTGGTCGAAGCATCGCTGGTGGAGGCCCTGGCCTAGCGGCCAGCTCGACCAGCCCGGGACGGGCAACACGGAGGAGTGGCCATGCACGCTACCAAGGCGTTCACGATCGGGCTGTTGCTGGCGCTGTCCGCGGCAGCCGATGCCGCGCGCGAACCGGTGCTCAAGCAGATCCAGTTGCCGCACAACTAC
>JANPDF010000086.1:0-10940 GCA_031431355.1 Gammaproteobacteria bacterium | reverse complement strand
CGTCGGTCGCGCCCGCTTGCTTGGGCTGATCGCCAGCTGACGCGGGGCAACGGGTATAATCGGCGGCCCCGACACGCCTGCAGACACGCTTCCATGGAACTCGCCCTAGACCGCCAGCGCATCGCCGACCTCAAGAGCAGGCTCGACTCGCTCCGGGGGTATCTTTGACTTCGATGCCAAGGTAGAGCGGCTCGAAGAAGTCAGCCGGGAACTCGAGAACCCGGCCATCTGGAACGAACCCGATCGCGCCCAGGCGCTGGGCAAGGAGCGGGCGACGCTGGAGAAGATCGTCTCCGAGATCCGCACCAATACCGACGGACTGGTTGATGCCGCCGAGTTGCTGGACATGGCCGAGTCCGACAACGACGAGGGCACCGCCAGCTCGGTGATCGCCGACGTCGAGAAGATCGCGGCGCGCGTGGAAAAGCTCGAGTTCCAGCGCATGTTCTCCGGTGAACTCGATGCGTCCAATTGCTTCGTCGACATCCAGGCTGGCGCGGGTGGCACCGAGGCGCAGGACTGGGCGGAGATGATGTTGCGCATGTACCTGCGCTGGTGCGAGGCCCGCGGCTGGAAGACCGAGCTGATGGAAGTCAGCGCCGGCGACGTCGCCGGGGTCAAGAGCGCGACCTTCCGGGTCGAGGGCGATTATGCCTACGGCTGGCTGAAGACCGAGATCGGCGTCCATCGCCTGGTGCGCAAGTCGCCATTCGATTCCGTCACTCGCCGGCAAACCTCGTTCACGTCGGTGTTCGTCAGTCCGGAAGTGGACGACGATATCGAGATCGACATCAATCCGGCCGATCTGCGCACGGACGTCTACCGTTCCTCGGGCGCTGGCGGCCAGCACGTCAACAAGACCGAGTCGGCGGTGCGTATCACCCACATCCCGACCAATACGGTGGTCGCCTGCCAGACCGGGCGCAGCCAGCACGGCAACCGCGACACCGCGATGAAAATGCTCAAGGCCAAGTTGTTCGAGCTGGAAGTGCAGAAGCGCAATGTCGAGAAGAATGCGCTGGAAGCCACCAAGTCGGACATTGGTTGGGGCAGCCAGATCCGCAACTACGTGCTCGACCAGAGCCGCATCAAGGATCTGCGCACCGGCATCGAGCGCACCGACACCCAGAAAGTCCTTGACGGCGATCTCGACGAATTCGTCGAAGCCAGCCTCAAGTCCGGCCTCGCAGCCGGTTCCAAGCGCGTGGACGCAGCCTGATGAATGATGAGATCCAACACGACGAGAACCAGCTGATCGCTGAGCGCCGCGGCAAGCTCAAGGCATTGCGCGGGCAGGGCATCGCTTTCCCGAATGACTTCAAGCGCGGCGACTATGCCCAGGACCTGCAGGAGCAATACCTGGACAAGGAAACCTGGACCGCGGAGGCGTTGGAATCGGGTGGGCGCCGCGTGCAGGTGGCCGGCCGATTGATGGCAAAACGGGTAATGGGCAAGGCCAGCTTCGCCCAGTTGCAGGACATGACTGGGCGCATCCAGTTGTATCTTTCCGCCAGTGAGCTAGCTGCCAGCTACGAGGCGTTCAAGGGCTGGGACGTCGGCGACATTGTCGGCGCCGCCGGCACCCTGACTCGCACGCGTACCGGTGAGCTTTCGGTCAAGGCCGATACGCTGCGCCTGCTTACCAAGTCGCTGCGCCCCTTGCCCGACAAATGGCACGGGCTGTCGGATGTCGAGCAACGCTACCGGCAGCGCTACGTCGACCTGATCGTCAATCCTGATGCCCGCGAAGTATTCGTCAAGCGGTCGAAGATCGTGGCGGCGATGCGCGCGTGGCTGGATGCGCGGCGCTTCCTCGAAGTCGAGACGCCGATGATGCATTACATCCCGGGCGGCGCTACGGCCAAGCCGTTCACCACCCATCACAATGCGCTGGGCCTGGACCTCTACCTGCGCGTGGCGCCTGAGCTTTATCTCAAGCGCCTCACCGTCGGCGGCCTTGAGCGCGTCTACGAGATCAACCGCAATTTCCGCAACGAGGGCGTGTCGACCCGACACAACCCCGAGTTCACCATGCTCGAGCTGTACGAGGCCTATGCCACCTACGACGAGGTCATGGACCTCACCGAGGGCATGATCCGCGACATCTCGGCTTCAGTGCTCGGCGTCACTGCGCTCAGCTGGGAAGGTCAGCCGATCGACCTGGGTCCAGCGTTTCGCCGCTGGTCGATGACCGATGCCGTGCTCGAGCACAATCCCGGGATCAAGCGCGAGGAGTTGCGCAACCTGGAAGTCATGCGCGCCCATTGCCAGCAACTCGGCGTGCGCATCAAGCCGGGCTACGGCTGGGGCAAGCTGCTGCTGGAGATTTTCGAGAAGACGGTGGAGCACACGCAGATCCAGCCGACCATCATCACCGACCATCCGGTGGAGGTCAGTCCACTCGCGCGCGCCAATGACCTGGATCCCGAGTTGACCGATCGCTTCGAGCTGTTCGTCGGCGGACGCGAGCTTGCCAACGGTTTTTCCGAGCTCAACGATGCCGAGGACCAGGCCGCGCGGTTCGCCGCGCAGGTCGAGGCGAAGGAGGGCGGCGACGACGAGGCCATGCACTTCGATGCCGACTACATCCGCGCGCTGGAAGTTGGTCTGCCGCCGACCGGCGGACTGGGCGTGGGCATCGACCGGCTGGTGATGCTGTTGACCGACTCTGCGTCGATCCGGGATGTGCTGCTGTTCCCTTACATGCGGCCGCAAGCGGTCGATTGACGAATCGCTCAGCCAGGCACCGCGGCCTCAGGCGTCGGCTTTCGCCACATCCCTCAGTTCGCGGCGCAGGATTTTCCCGACGTTGGATTTCGGCAGTTCATTGCGGAACTCGACCACCTTCGGGAGTTTGTAGCCGGTCAGGTTTTCGCGGCAGAAAGACTTGATCTGCTCGGCCGTCAACGATGGGTCCCTGCGCACGACGACCACCTTGACCGCCTCGCCCGATTTTTCGTCGGGCACGCCGACGGCGGCAACCTCGAGCACGCCAGGCATCATTGCGATCACGTCTTCGATCTCGTTCGGATACACGTTGAAGCCCGAGACCAGAATCATGTCCTTCTTGCGATCAACGATGTAGAAAAAGCCCGCCTCGTCCATCTTGGCCATGTCGCCGGTGTGCAACCAGCCGTCCTCGTCGATGACCTTCGCGGTTTCCTCTGGCCGCTGCCAGTAGCCCGCCATCACCTGCGGGCCCTTGACGCAGAGTTCGCCGACTTCGCCCCGGACGACGATCTGACCTTCCTCATCCTTCAGGCAGCAGTCGGTCGAGGAAATCGGCACGCCGATCGCACCGTTGAAATCGGCCAGGTCGAGCGGGTTCATGCAGCAGGCGGGCGAGGTTTCGGTCAGTCCGTAGGCCTCGACCAGGGTCACGCCAGTCACCGCTTTCCAGCGTTCCGCCACCGCGCGCTGCACAGCCATGCCGCCGCCGAGCGCCAGATGCACCGTGGAGAAATCCAGCTCCGCGAAGCCCGGCGTGTTGAGCAGTCCGTTGAACAGCGTATTGACGCCGGTGATGGCGGTGAAGCGACTCTTCGCCAGGTCCTTGACGAAACCCTTCATGTCGCGCGGATTGGTGATCAGGTAGTTCAGCCCGCCGAACTTCATGAAGACCAGGCAGTTCGAGGTCAGCGCGAAGATGTGGTACAGCGGCAACGCGGTGATGATGATTTCCTTGCCGGGCACGCAGTCCTTGCTGATCCACGCCGAGGACTGCTGCATGTTGGCAACCAGGTTGCGATGGGTGAGCATCGCGCCCTTGGCAACGCCGGTGGTGCCGCCGGTGTACTGCAGGAAAGCGATGTCTTCCGAACGGATGTCCACCTCGGTGAATGTGTGCGGCTCGCCAAGCGAAAGCGCCTGGTTGAAGGTGATCGAGCCGGGCAGGCGATAGTCCGGGATGACCTTCTTGATGTGCCGCAGCGTGAAGTTGAGCAACGGCCCCTTCGGGAAGCCGAGCAGGTCGCCGATGCCGGTCGTGATGACCTGCCGGACCGGCGTGTCGTCGATGATGTCGGCGACGGTGTGGGCGAACATTTCCATCACCACGATGGCTGCGGCGCCAGAATCCTTCAGCTGGTGCTTCAACTCGCGCCCGGTGTACATCGGGTTGGTGTTGACCACGGTCAGGCCGGCACGCAACACGCCGAAAATGGCGATCGGGTACTGCAGCACGTTGGGCATCATCAACGCGACGCGATCGCCCTTCTTGAGCTTCAGCTCGTGCAACAGATAATTGGCGAAGCGCTTGCTCAGCCGATCGATGTCTTCGTAAGTGAGCGTCTTGCCGAAATTGACGAATGCCGGGTTTGCACTGAAGCGCTCGCAGGCCTGGTTCAGCACCGAGACGATGGACGGGAATTCCTCTACATTGATCTGCGCCGGCACGTACGCCGGATAGCTTGCCAACCAAGGACGCTCGATGGTCATGCCTGATTTCCCTTCGCGTGAGGCGCGTCGCCCGGATGCCCCGAAAACGCCGGGCCTGTCATTCGTTCCGATTGGAGCACAGGCTCTAGAGGCAGGCAAGCCGCGCGCGGCCCGGTTCCGGCCGCTTCTCTGGCTGCTGTTGGCAGGCCTGTTCGCGGGCCTGGCAGGCTGCTCGCGGGAGCCGCCGGAAGCGGCGCTCCGATCCACCATTGCAGGGATCGTGGCGGCCGCGGAAGCGCGCGATACCGATGCCGTGTTCGAACCGATCGCCGAGGACTTTTCCGGCTCGGAAGGGATGGACCGGGAGGCCTTCCGTCGCTACGTAACCATCATGGGGCTACGCAACCAGAAGGTTGGCGTGCAGCTGGGTCCGCTGGACGTGAAGCTGATCGACAAGCGGGCGACAGTGAAGTTCACGGCGGCACTGACCGGCGGCGCCGGCTGGATGCCGGAGCGTGCGCAGGTCTACGAGGTAGATACCGGTTGGCGCCTGGACGGAGACGACTGGATGCTCATCTCCGCCCGCTGGAAACCGCAGTTGTAGCCGGCGGCGCGGATCAGGCCGCCTTGCGCGCAGCCAGTTGGCGCAGCACATAGTGCAGGATGCCGCCGTGGCGGAAGTACTCGACTTCCTTCGGCGTCATCAGCAGTACCTGCGCCTTGAACGCCACCACGCGACCGTCGTCGCCGGTGGCGGTGACGTCGGCAATGCGGCCGGCGCCGTCGTGCAGGCCGGTGATGTCCAGGCGTTCATCGCCCTTCAAGCCGAGCGACAGGGCGTTCTGGCCTTCCATGAACTGCAGCGGCAGCACGCCCATACCGACCAGGTTGGAGCGATGGATGCGCTCGAAGCTTTCGGCGATGACGGCCTTGACGCCGAGCAGCATGGTTCCCTTGGCAGCCCAGTCACGCGAGGAGCCGGTGCCGTATTCCTTGCCGGCCAGTACTACCAGCGGCACCTTGTCCGCCTTGTAGCGCATCGCGGCGTCGTAGATGGCCAGCTTCTCGTTGGACGGGAAATGCAGGGTGGATCCGCCTTCCTCGCCGCCCATCATCAGGTTCTTGATGCGGATGTTGGCGAAGGTGCCACGGACCATGACATCGTCGTTGCCGCGGCGCGAACCGTAGGAATTGAAATCCACCGGCTGCACGCCACGCGATTGCAGGAAGCGGCCGGCCGGTGAGTTCGCCTTGATGTTGCCGGCAGGCGAAATGTGGTCGGTCGTAATGGAATCGCCGAACATGCCGAGCAGACGCGCTCCGTGGATGTCCTGGATGCTACCCACGCTCATCTGCATGCCGTCGAAGTAGGGCGGGTTCTTGATATAGGTCGAATCCTCGCTCCACTCGAAAGCCGCGCCGTCGGGCGAGGCGATCTGGTTCCAGCGGCTGTCGCCGGCGAACACGTTGGCGTAGTTGTGCTTGAACATCTCCGGCCCGACGGTGCGCGCGATCAGGTCGCCGATTTCCTTGTTCGACGGCCAGATGTCGCGCAGGTATACAGGCTCGCCATCGCTGCCGGTTCCCAGTGGTTCGCTGCTCAGGTCAATGTCGACGGTGCCGGCCAGTGCGTAGGCGACCACCAGCGGCGGCGACGCCAGGTAGTTCATCTTCACTTCCGGGTGCACGCGGCCTTCGAAGTTGCGGTTGCCCGACAGCACTGATGCGACCACCAGGTCGCGGTCGGCGATCCCGCGGGACACCTCGTCGGGCAGCGGGCCGGAGTTGCCGATGCAGGTGGTGCAGCCGTAGCCTACGATGAAGAAACCGAGCTTCTCAAGGTCGTCGAGCAGGCCAGCCTTGATCAGGTAGTCGGTCACCACCAGCGAGCCCGGTCCGATCGAGGTCTTGACCCATGGCGCAGACTTCAGGCCCTTGGCCACGGCGTTGCGGGCGACCAGGCCGGCGGCGAGCATTACCGCTGGGTTGGACGTATTGGTGCAGGAGGTGATCGCGGCGATAACAACCGAACCATCGCAGAGCTCGGCGCGGTAGTCGCGCGTGCGGATTGCCTCGACCGGCGGCGCGGCCAGGTGCTCGGCCTGCGGCTGGTCGCCGCCCTCGGAATCGAAGCGCTGCACCGATTCCTTGCCCGGCTTGCGGTTGGCCACCAGCCCGACCAGGTTAGTCGTGAAATTCTTGCGCATGTCGGTGAGCAGCACGCGGTCCTGCGGGCGCTTGGGGCCGGCCAGGGAGGGCAGCACCGAGCCCATGTCCAGGTGCAGCGTCGCGCTGTACTCGGCTTCGTCATCGGTGCGCCACAGGCCCTGGATGCGCGCATAGGCTTCCACCAGGCGGATCAGTTCCTCGCTGCGCCCGGACAGGCGCAGGTAGGTCAGCGACTCGCCGTCGATCGGGAAGATGCCGCAGGTGGCGCCGTACTCGGGCGCCATGTTGGCGATGGTGGCCCGGTCGGCCAATGGCAGGTAGTTCAGGCCGTCGCCATAGAACTCGACGAACTTGCCGACCACGCCCAGCGATCGCAGCATCTGCGTCACGGTCAGCACCAGGTCGGTCGCGGTCGCGCCTTCGGGCAGTTTGCCGGTCAGCTTGAAGCCGACAACCTGCGGGATCAGCATCGAACTCGGTTGGCCGAGCATGGCCGCTTCGGCCTCGATGCCACCCACGCCCCAGCCGAGCACGCCCAGGCCGTTGACCATCGTGGTGTGCGAATCGGTACCGAACACCGTATCCGGGAACGCATAGCGAACGCCGTCGATTTCCCGTTCCATCACGACCCGGGCGAGGTTCTCCAGGTTCACCTGGTGGACGATGCCGGTGTTCGGCGGAACTACCTTGAAGTTGGCGAAGGCTTTCTGGCCCCAGCGCAGGAAGCTGTAACGCTCGCCGTTGCGGGAAAACTCTATTTGTCCGTTGATGTCCAGCGAATCTGGCTTACCGTAGGAATCGACCTGCACCGAGTGGTCGATCACCAGCTCCGAGGGAATCAGCGGATTGATGTTGGTCGCCGAGCCACCGAGGCGGACCACGGCGTCGCGCATGGCGGCCAAGTCGACCACGCAGGGCACGCCGGTGAAGTCCTGCAGCACGACCCGGGCCGGCATGAAGGCGATCTCGGTTTCCGGTTCGGCCTTCGCGTCCCAGCGCGCGACCGCTTCGATGGATGCCTTGGTCACCGACACGCCGTCTTCGCAGCGGAGCAGGTTCTCGAGCAGGATCTTCATCGAGAACGGCAGTCGCGACAGGTCGAACTGATGGCCGAGTTTGGCCAGGCTGAAAATGGTGTAGTCGGTGCCGTTGACGACGAGGGTGTCGCGGGTGGCAAAGGAGTCGCTCATTGGTGCTCCTGGGCAGGGAATACTGGAATTCCGGACGGGCAGCTCACGTCGCAAGACCGATATTATGCCCGATCGCCGGCCCCGTCCGCGACCAGCAGTCCCTGCGCGGTTTCAACCATGGCGCGCCGGGAGAGCAGCAAATCCCAGTAGCTGCCACCCAGTTGGCGCCAGAGCACGGCCGCGCGCAGGGCGGCCAGCAGGGTGGCGCGCACTTCTGCGACGACGCCTGGCTGGCTGAGGTAGACGGGATTGCCCTGCACCAGCACGCGCGGGCCCAGCGGGCTGATCTGCTCGGCGTACAACTCGCCCAATCGGGCCAGCACGGTCGGGTGGGTCGGGCCCCAATGCTCACGTTGGCGATTGATCTCCTCCAGCGCGGCGCGAACGCTTTCAACCGTGGCCGTGGCGGCAAGGAACTTGCGTTCCAGGTGCAGCACGTTCATGGCGATCCGTGTTTGCGCCGTGTCCCGACCGCGACCGTCGAGTTGCGCGATCACCCGGCGCAAGCCCGAGTCCAGCGCGGCGGCGCCACCGAACACCGCTTCGGTGGACTCGGCGTCGAAGCGGAACAGGCTGTCAATGCAGGCAGCGAGCGGCCGGGTCTCGGCTTCGCCGTTGTTGGCCATCTGCTGTACCAGTCCGATCGATTGCAGCAGGCCGGCGAGGGCGAGAACGCGATCCTTCATGCCGCTTGGGTTCCGTCTTGCCGCGCTTGGCGGGCATCGGTGCGCAGTATGACCGCTCCGCCCAGGCATTCGTCGCCGTCGTAGAAAACAACCGACTGGCCGGGCGTCACGGCGCGTTGCGGCTGGTCGAAGCTGACCTTGACCTCGCCATCCTGCCCGACCGTGACCTCGCAGGGCTGGTCGTCCTGCCGGTAGCGCGTCTTGGCCGTGCAGCGAAACCGCGAGGCGGGCGCAGCGCCGCGAATCCAGTAGGCAGGCTCGCTCTCGAGCCGGCTGGACAGCAGCCACGGCGTGTCGGCGCCCTGGTCGACCACCAGCACGTTGCCGGGCACGTCCTTGGACACGACAAACCAGGGAGCCGCTGCGCGGCCCTTCACCCCGCCGATCTGCAGGCCCTCGCGCTGGCCCAGCGTGTAGAAGAAGACCCCGTCGTGCTCGCCAACCACGGCGCCATCCACGCTTCGGATCTCGCCTCGTCGCGCCGGCAGGTAGCGACCGAGGAACTCGCGGAAATCGCGCTCGCCGATGAAGCAGATCCCGGTCGAGTCTTTCTTGCTCGCGGTCGGCAGCCCAGCCTCCCGGGCCAGGCGGCGCACTTCCGGCTTCGGCAGGTGGCCGATCGGAAACAGCGTTGCCGACAACTGTTCCTGGTTCAACTGGTGCAGGAAATAGCTCTGGTCCTTGCCCGGGTCGGCGCCGCGCAGCAGGCGCCAGCGTTCCGAGCGAAACGCAACCTGCGCATAGTGGCCCATGGCGATCTTGTCGGCACCCAGGTTGCGCGCCTCGTCGAGGAGTGTCTTGAACTTGATCTCGCGGTTGCACAGCACGTCCGGATTCGGGGTGCGCCCGACCCGGTACTCAGCCAGGAAGTGCTCGAACACGCCACTCCAGTACTCACGGGCAAAGTTGCGCGCGAAGAAAGGTATCTGCAGCCGGCCGCAGACGGCGAGTGCATCGCGGCGGTCTTCTTCGGCGCGGCAGTCACCGGAATCTGCCGCTCCCGGCGTCCTGCCTCCCGCGGCACTTGCGCGTCCCTGCGCATCGGCCTCGTCCCAGTTCTGCATGAAGAGGCCGGCGATGCGCTCGCCACGCTGGTGCAGCAGTAGCGCGGCGACCGACGAATCCACGCCGCCGGACATGCCGACCATGATCAGCGGCGCGCTCATAGGACCTGGTTGAGTGCTTCAAGCGGATAGCGGCGACCGGCCAGGAAGTCTTCGAGCACGCGCCAGACCAGGGGGCTCCGATGCCGGGCGCTGTCGGCCTGGATCTGGGCCGGGGTCAGCCAGCTGGCGCGGACTATTCCGTCATCCAGCACCCGGCTGGCGTCATGCCGCAACGGCTCGGCGGCGAACGCCATGCGCAGGTAATGCGGTCCGTTCGCGCCGCCAGCCTCGTCCTCCGCCCGCCACTGGTAAGCTCCGATGAAGGCGGTCAGGCGGACGTGCCAGCCGGTTTCCTCGAGGGTCTCGCGCAAGGCCGCCGCCAGCAGCGACTCATCGGGTTCCAGATGGCCGGCGGGCTGGTTGAGGACCACTCGGCCCTGGACTTGTTCCTCCACCATCAGCAGGCTTCCCTCGCGTACTACCACGCAGGCGACAGTGACATCGGGTTGCCAGAATTTGCCGGCTCGGTAGCTCAATCGGATTCCAGGGTTGGCCGCGGCCGAACGGGCGCAAGCAATTGTCGGACGATTCACGGCGACCGTCCACGGCCTTGCATGTCTGGGGCACCGCCCCGATTTATACTGGCGGCATGGCCCAGAAACCCAAAATCGAGCATGAACACGACCACGGCGTCATGGTCGAGACGGCCAAGCCCGAGGTCCTCCGGCCGCCCCTGTACCAGGTGGTGCTGCTCAACGACGACTTCACGCCCATGGATTTCGTGGTCGAGGTGCTCCAGGTCTTCTTCGCGCTGAACCGGGAAAAAGCGACCCAGATCATGCTTCACGTGCATACCCGGGGCAAGGGCGTTTGCGGCGTCTACACGCGGGAAGTGGCTGAATCCAAAGTGACCCAAGTAAACGAGTTTTCACGTATGCATCAACATCCACTGTTGTGCAGCATGGAAAAGGCCTAGTCTGGAAATCGAGTAGGTCAGGCCCCATAACTGGGGAAACCTTCCGGAGACCAAAATGTTCAGCAAGGATCTCGAATATTCCATAGGCCAGTGCTACAAGCAGGCTCGTGAAGCCCGTCACGAATTCATGACGGTCGAGCACCTCCTGCTGGCCTTGCTGGAAAACCCGGCGGCTATCGCCGTGCTCAAGGCCTGCGGCTTCAACCAGCCGACCCTCGCCGACGGTCTCCGCCAGATCATCACCGACAGCGTCCCCGTGCTGCCGGCCGACGACGCGCGCGACACCCAGCCAACGCTTGGGTTCCAGCGCGTGCTGCAAAGAGCTGTCTACCATGTTCAATCTTCCGGGAAGAAAGAAGTCACCGGGGCAAACGTTTTGGTCGCCATTTTCGGCGAAAAAGATTCGCATGCGGTGTACCTGCTCCAGCAGCAGGAC
>JANPDF010000085.1:0-14566 GCA_031431355.1 Gammaproteobacteria bacterium | reverse complement strand
ACAGTCGGGGCTCGAGGTCTGGTGGGACGCACAGATCGAAGGCGGCGCCGCGTTTGCCAAGGCGATCGAGACGGCGCTGCATGCGAGCGACGCGGTCGTGGTCCTGTGGTCGGCGCACTCGCTGGAATCGGACTGGGTGCGGGACGAAGCAGCCCAGGGGCGCGACCAGAAAAAGCTCGTGCCGGTGTCGCTCGACGGAAGCGATCCGCCCTTGGGGTTCCGCCAGTACCAGTCCATACCCGTGCAGATCAGCCGTGGTCGGCTCGCCGACGACTCGCTGCAGGCGGTGCTGCGTGCGGTGATGCCGCTCGCGGGCCGCGATCCTGTGCCCTTCGCAAAGCCTGCGCCCGCACGCACGGACGCCGGCCGTCGACGGCTGCTGCTGGCCGGAGCCGGGGCCGTCGTGGCGGTGGCGGGGGCCGGGGCGATTGGTTGGCGGCAGGGTTGGTTCGGCCCGGCCGCGCCGACCGGCGGGGATCGCAGCGTCGCGGTGATGCCCTTCGAAAACCTGAGCGGTGATCCGCGCAAGTCCTATTTTTCGGAAGGCCTCTCGGAAGAGCTGCGCGCCACGCTCGCGCGCAACCAGCGCCTGAAGGTGATGGCGAAGACCTCGTCGAGCTTGTTTCGCGAGAGCGACGAAGGCCCGGTGCAGATCGCCGCACAGCTGGGCGTCGCCTTCCTGCTGCATGGCAGCGTGCGCTGGGCGGGCAACGACGTCCGGGTGGCGGTCGGCCTGGTGGACGGGAGCAGCGGCTTCACGCGCTGGGCGCACACCTTCGAGCGCCCGATCGACGATGTGTTCGCCGTGCAGGAGGAAATCGCCAACACGGTCGCGGCGGCCATGGCCGCGGAAGTCGCCTCCCCCGCGACACCGGATGCCCAACGCGCGGCGTCTGGTGGAACGGTGGACGTCGTCGCGTTCGACACCTACCTTCGCGGCCGCGCTGTGTACGAGAACGGTGACGACGAGGCGTCCGAGCGCCGCGCGCTGGATCTGTTCGACGAGGCGATCGCACGCGACCCGGGGTACGCCGCAGCGTACGCAGCGCGCGCCGCCACGCTGACGACCCTGGCCAACCAGGACGCCGACGTCGACAAGCACGGCGCCATGTACGACCAGGCCATCGCCGCGGCGCGACGCGCGGTGGCCCTGGCTCCTGCCTATGCCGGGGGACATTCGATGCTCGGCTTCGTGCTCTTCCAGGGCCGCCTGGATGCACGCGCGGCGCGCGCCCCCTTCGAGGAATCCAATCGGCTGGGCCAGGGAGACGCGACGGTGCAGGCGCGCTGGGCGCAGTACTGCGCGCGGATTGGACGGGCACGCGAGGCTTCCGAGGCGATCGAACGCGCGGTGTCGCGGGATCGCCTCAACGCGTTGATCCATCGCGCCGCCGGGACCATCGCCTACGCCGCGCGACGGTTCGAAGACTCGCTGCCGCCCCTGCGCAAGGCGCTGCAGATGAACCCGCAGATGTCGCGCGCGCATGCCCTCATCGGCGACGCGCTGGTGAACCTGGGCAAGCTCGACGAAGCCCGCGCCGCCTACGCGCTGGAGCCGAGCGCCGACTTCCGCCTGGCCGGGCTGGCGATCACGGAGCACCGCGCCGGCCATGCCGCGGCGGCGACGGCGGCCATGCAGCAACTCGTCACCGAACGCGGCGACGCGGTGCTCTACCAGCAAGGGCAAGTGCTGGCGCAGTGGGGCGAGCGCGAGGACGCGATGGCGCGGCTGCAGGCGGCACGCAAGCTCGGCGATGCGGGGCTGATCTATGCCCGCAACGACCCGTTCCTCGATCCCCTGCGCCGGGACGCCCGGATGAAGGCCTTGCTGGCGTCGCTCGGCTTCGACGCCTGAGCGAGGGGCGGCGGCCGCGCCGATCGCCGCATTGTGGGCAGGCCGCACGTGGTGCAAGAATGCGCCGCGGAAGTCATCCGCAACACCGGGGAGGGGTCTGTTATGAAACGCATTCAATTTGCGCTGGTCGCGGTCATGCTGTGCGCGACTGTGTCCGCGTGCAAACGCGAGGAACCGCCGGCGCCTGCCGCCGAGGCTGCGCCGGTCGACCAGGCCGCGATGCCCGCGGCGGTGGAGCCGGCGCCGGTCGAATCCGTCGCGGCGCCGATGCCGGCCGCAATGGACGACATGCCGCAGTCAGGCGGCGACAAGGTCGGCACGAAGCCCGCTCCCGCCGCCACCGAGAACGACGACGCACCGCAGTCGGGCGGCGACAAGGTCGGCGGCTAACCCCCTTCGATCGTTGCACGCAACACCCAGGGCCGCCGCGAGGCGGCCCTGTCCGTCGTGGCTCAGGGCAGGTGGTTTTGGCCCGGCGGCAGTTTCATGGCGGCATCGATCCACGAGGTGTATTGATCGATCCGCGTGTACACGCCCGGGCGGCCGTCGCCCGCGCAGGCCTTCTTGCCCCAGCTGACGATCCCCACCAACAGCGGCGTGCCGTTGGTCAGGATAACCGGCCCGCCACTGTCGCCCCGACAGGTGGACTTGGTCGGGTTGGATGCGCAGAAGACGGTTCCCTTGATCTTGAGCGGGCCGTATCCCGGCCGCTGCTGGCACACGGGGTTCGGCATCGCCTGCAGGTCCACGCGGAGCAGCACCGCGTTCATGGTGTTCGCACTTTCGGTGCTGCCGGTGACGCCCCAGCCGGTGGCGGAGACCGGGACCGCGTCCGTTAGCGGCCTGCGGTTGAGGGGAATCTGGCGGATGCGGCGGCTGTCGATCGGAACCGGGGGTCCGTCCGCCGCGATATGGACCAGGGCGATGTCGTTGGCATACATGTTGGGTGGATTGCTGGGGTCGCTGCTTTCGGCGTTGTACTGCGAGTGCCGGACAATGCGGTCGATCTTGTAGAGCACCCCATCACCCTTCGAGATGTCCTGTGCGCCCAGGCGCACCTTGAAGCCCAAGTCCACTTCCTGCTGATCGATACAGTGGGCCGCGGTCACCACCCATTGCGGGGCGATCAGCGCACCGCCGCAGTAATGCTGCCGCTGCCAGGCCGGACGCTTGTCGTTCGGCTTGGGCGGCGCACCGGGATACAGGATCTGCGCCTGCCAGGGAACGGACATTGCCGCGACCGGGAGTCCGCCAAAGGAGTAGACGGTGTCGTCGTCGTCGCCGGGCTGGCGCGGCGGCTTGTGCCCCCGCTTGCCCGCCGTCGGCTTGCTGATGCGGATCGAGGGCAGGCCGCCGAGGCCGCCGACGCCAGTGTCGTCGGCATCGTCGCCACCCTCCTCCACCATCCACACTTCGTTGTCGCCAAAGCGAGTGGTGTCCACGGGGACGGCGTCATCTGCAGGGTTGTCGTCGCCGTTCCAGTCGGCGGCCCATGCGTCATCGGCCACGTCGTCTTCGGCGGCGTCCTCCTGATCGGGCTGGTCGGCCTCGGCGTTGTCCGCTTGGTCCGTGCCGGCCTCGTCCGAGTCATCGGCCTCGTCCGCTATGGCGGCGTCGTCCGCGCCATCGGCCTCACCGGGGGGTTGGGCTTCATCGCCATCGGCCTCGTCGGGGGGCTGGGCCTCATCGCCATCGTCTTCCGGGGGCGCCGCGTCGCCGTCGTCGGATTCCGATTCGTCCTGGACATCGCCGGCGTCCTGCGCGGCGGCAGGATGGGGATAGCAGAACGTGGCCAGCAGCACCGCAAGAAGCTGAGGAAGCAGGCCGGAGAGACGGGGCTTGTGCATGGCGAATTCTCGAGCGCGTGATGTGCGGACCTCATCTTTCACCAGCGCCCTGCCGATGTCCATTGGACCGGCGCGCGCGTGGCGCCGGACCTCGGATGAAGCGTCCGAGGCGCAGCCCTCTCTCCGAGCAGAGCTATACGAGCATCAGCAGCCAGCCGAAGATGGGCCCGCGTCGCAACACATCATGGACTTGCGCCCTCAGACAGCAACAACGGGCGCGCCCAGCGGCGCTCTGGATCGCGATGTGCAGGTCCCAGAAGGTGCAGTCGCCGGGAATCTGGATCCGACGCCATACGAGGGGCTGGTCGTCCTGCAGCTCGGTGCGCACTCGCTATTCGATCCGCGTTCCGATGCAGCGATCGAAGATTGTCTCGAGTTGGGAGCTGTCGCCGGAGTAAGCCGCAATGCATGCGCCGACCCACTCGTCTGCCTCTATGCCCAACCAGATGCAGTCGGCACAGATATGCCAAGTCATAGGGCGGGCCAGAAAACTCGATACCCTCGGCCGCAGTGGCGGCAAACGCCGCCTCCGCTTCGGCGAGCAGGCCCACGTCTCGGAGACCGAGCTTGTTTATCAATCCGTCGGTGCCGGGATAGCACGCCGGATCGCCGCGAGTGCCGTACTTGTCGCGCCTCAGGCGCGGCGAGTGGCGTACTGCTTGCGCAGCTCTTCCCTGGTCGGAAGCGGAGTCTTGTCGCCGCGCGTGGTCGCCGGGGTGACGATGCCCTCCAGCCGCTGGCTGGCGGCGAAGTTCTCGCGCCGGTGGGTCCGGTAATAGGCCTGAATCCGGTCCATCGAAACCTTGGCCATCTGACTTACTCCGGTCAAAGGAGAGCTGGTGAATTATACCGCGTGCGGGTCCTGCTGGTACTCAACCGAGAGGAATCGGCAGGCCTCGAGCGAAGGTGGGTGAAGCCTTCACTCGACAGGCGCGGGAGAGTTCACCCAACCCTCTGTTCAACCACCCATCAATCCTCGAGCGATAGCTGCAACCGGGACCTGGCAGCCCGGCGCGTGTACTTCCGTGACTCGATGCGGTTGGCGGCTTCGAGGATGGCGTAGATGCTGACCTTCGCCAGGTCGGCGCTGCCCACGTGCGCGGACAGGTAATCCTCGGAAGCGGGAGTCACGCCGTTGCGTTTGCAGACCAGCCAGGCGACAGCCTCGGCTTCCAGTTCGCGCTCGTGGTGATTGAGCGTGTTGCGCCGGGGCCAGGCATCCTTCGGACCCGGGCCAAGGTGTCCGCAGTAAATGTGCCCGAGCTCGTGCGCCAGCGTGGCGAAGCGCGTTGGTAGGTCGTGATGGAGATTGACGACCACGTGCCAACGCCTGCCGCCCTCGGAGTCGTCGCTGCGCTTTGCCGTGATTGCGTGGGCCGTGCCCGCCAATAGCTCGCCGTAGGCGTAAGTCTCGCGCGTGTCGACGCCATACCGGCTGGCAGCCTTTGCGAGATCCTGGTACCTGGCCGCTGTCACCGTACCTTGCGCGAACACGCAATTGGCGTCTGCACCGGCAATCGGGGCACCTTCCGTATCAACGTGGTCGTACACGAACTGGACCGGGCCAAAGGGCCACAGGATTACCAAGGGCGTGGCCCCCGGCATGATGGTTCGGCCGACCGTTTTCCACTTGGCCACCGAACCGACGGCCACCGCGCCCGGTCGCTGAACTTTGATCAGCATGGCGTTATAGATCGACAAATGGCTGAACCGCCTTGAGAAATCCAGGAAGTCGTCAAATGCCGTTCTCACGTCCGCGGATTTGGCGATGGCCGCCTGGAACAGCTGGTCAATGGCCGACTGGCAATCGAGGAAATGCTCGAGCCGGACGGAAGGCGCATCACAGCTGGCCGTCATCATGATTCTCTCCATCTTCGCGTTCGGTTTGAATGTAATGAATGCCGGCCAGCCACATCCCGGCCTGGTAGCGAACCAAAAACCGGGGATCGTCCGCCAGCCGGCGTTTCTGGTCGCGGACCCAGCGCAGCGTTGTGTCGAGAAAACAGCACGTTCGCTCGGCGGCGAGAAAATCTGCCAGCGCCCGTTGGTCGGCCACCGACCAGCTCTCGACTTCCGGCGCCATGGTCGCCAGCGTGTAGCCGCTCGGAAAGGCCTTGAGGTCCGCCGATACCGGCAGCGATCCCTTCGCGTACTCGGGTGTGGCCGAGCAGCGGTCTTCCTGCAGGAATAGAAGATCGATATAGGGGTAAAGATCTTGCCGCTGCTCGATCACCAAGAGCTTGGTAATAAACACGTTGTCCTTGATGCCCTCGACCAAGCGCTCCAACGGATCCCGTCCAAGGGCGATATGACGACCGGAGGGGAGTTGCGGCATGGAACCTCCTTAAAATCAGCTATTGGTGCGCCGCCAGACAAGCCCGCATTGTGTTCTCGTGGATGGCCACCACCTTCGACAGCGGCTTTTGATAACCACCCGCCAGGTTCCATGCGACCGGGACGCCGAGACGTCGCAAGCCGTCGAAAACCCGCCAATCGCGCTGCGCCAGTTGGGTCGTGGTGAGGAACCCGCCAAGCGGATCATCGATATGCGGATCGGAGCCCGCCTGATAGATCACCAGGTTGCACTCGGCAAGCTGCTTGAGGTGCTCGGCGATGGCCGCCATGAAATACGGCGCATCCTCGGCTGACTGGAAGCGCTCGCCGGCGGTGATGTGCACCAGGTTCGGTGGCCGGAGCTGCTCGATGATGTCGACCGTGCCGTTGCCGTAGTGGTAGTCGTAATCAAGGATGCCGATGCGCAGGCCCGGGTGATCGGCTTGCATCGCCAGCGCCGTGACCATCAATCCGTTGAAGGTGCAGAAACCCTCGCCGGAATCCCAGCCGGCGTGGTGGAAACCGGAGACCGGGGCGGCGACCGGCCCACCCGCAGCCAAGGCCCAGCGCGCGGCGGTGAGCATCGCACCGCTGGTGTGCATCAGGCTGGCATTGACCTCGGCCGAGCGCGTGCCAAAGCCGTTGGGTACGCGCAGGGCGAGGACGTCATCGACATAGGCCCGGTCGTGCGCCCGATAGAGCTCAGCAAGCGTGGCCGGCTGCGCGGGCTTGGTCTCCAGGTTCGGCCAAGCCTCGCGCCATGCGGCCATCACGACGCCGGGCTTGGCGGCGCTCGGGGAGTAGCCCTGCACCGGCGCCACCATCGCTTGGCTGAAAACCACTTTCATCTGCGCCTCCGATGTTCGTGGCCATGGTCGCGGATGGAAGTCTCACTCGATAAGACCCGGGCGCTGCGTGCCGAGCATGAACGCTTCCGCCATGTAGCTATTTTGCCCTTTTCCTCCAATCGGCCAGTCAACGGAGACAGCGCTATACTTTGTCCAGGAGAGTGTCCAGATGAACCGACCCAGCGCCAGCGATATTCGAAAAATGCCGCTCTATTCGGCTGCCGAGGCCGGGCGCTTCTTGCGCCTGCCGGTATCGACCGTGCGCGCGTGGGCGTTTGGACAGGGTTATAAGGTCAAGAATGAGGGCCGCCGATCGGAGCCTGTGATTGGCACCGCGGATCGCCGAGGTCGTCGCCTGTCTTTCCTGAACCTGGTCGAATTGCTGGTGCTTGGGGCGATTCGTCGCCACCACAATGTGCCCCTGCCGCAAGTACGTCGAGCGGTGAATTATTTGAAGAGGCAGTTCCCCAGCCCCCACCCGCTGGCGGAGCATCAATTCCAAACCGACGGATTGCATCTGTTCATCGAAAAGTTCGGACAGCTGTTGAATCTTTCGCGCGACGGCCAGCTGGCGATGAAGGAAATGATCCAGGCTCATTTGCAACTCGTGGAATGGGACGCGTCCGGCGTGCCATTCAAGCTGCATCTTCCTGGCATCGGCAAGACCAGCCTGGATCGCACGGCGGTTGTCATCGATCCCCGATTCGGGTTTGGTCGCCCGGTGCTGGACGGCAAGGGCGTCCGCACCGAGGTGATCGTTGAGCGGTTCCAAGCAGGCGAAGCGATGATTTCTCTGGCCGATGACTACAGTCTCCCGGTGGCGGTGATTGAAGACATCATCCGGAATCACCTACCGCTTGCCGCCTGACGCTGCCGCCCCTGAGGTCGTCTTTTTCGTCGACCGCAGCCTTGGCGGGAAGATTGTGGTGGACGCTCTGAAAGCAGCGGGTGCCAGTCTTGTCGTCCACGACGATGTGTTCGACCAAGATACGCCTGATGTCGATTGGCTGGCCGAGGCGGGCGAACGCGGCTGGGTGGTACTGACCAAGGACAGCGCCATTCGACGCAATCCGCACGAGAAGGCGATGTACCAGAAGGCCGGGGTGCGGGTTTTTGCATTGACGCGCAGGGACCTGAGCGGCCCGGAAATGGCGGAAATCTTCGTTGCGGCATTGCCAGGCATGCGCAAGCGCGCCGAGATCCTTGAGGCGCCATTTATTTTCAGCATTTCGCGCGGCGGAGATTTCAACCGACTCGAGTAATCGCTGTCCGCCAAGGCCGGCGCACTATCGGACAGCGGGTAAACCCTTTTACAGCGCGCGGCAAGGAATGATCGGCGCAGCGGCTGATCGCACGCATTTACGAGGTCGACCCACTGCGCTGCCGCCACTGCGGCGGCGCGATGCAGCTGATCGCTTTTATAGTTGAGTCGGCCGTGATCGTGCGCCTCCTCGATCACCTGGGCGAACCGAGTCGGGCGCTGCGCATGGCACCGATTCGTGGGCCGCCGTGGGCTGACAAGGCCGTGACGCCGTTGTGCGCGCTGTCGGATGCCTGCCCACGCAGGAGCGTGGCTGTCCGAGGTGGCCCAATGGGCTTGGCAAGGCGGCCTTGTGCTGTCTTTGTGCTGTACTCTCATGCGGAAAGGGGCTTTGGATTTCCTATCCTTTCGCCGAGGTTAGGTCGAAGATTGAATGAGTGCGAGCTGAACCATGCGCAGGAAGGTCCTCGGCAGCATCTTTGGCCTCGCGACGCCGGAACCGGGGGTGTCGATCGTGCCGGACTTCCTCACGAGCTCGCCTCACTGCTTCGCAAATGCGCGCTCCGCGCTCCGAGTTCTGGCGCGGGAGCTCTCGCCTGACCAGATCTGGATCCCGTCATTCCTCTGTCCCACGCTGGTCACCGCCCTCCGTAGCGAAACCGCGGTGATCCGGTACTACGATGTCGGCGATGGGTTCGCAGCCGTCGATTCGACGTGGCAGAAGCAAGTCCGGCGTGGTGATCTGCTGCTCTTCATCGACTACTTCGGTTTTCCCTTCTTCCGAAGCTCCGTCGACGAAGCGATCAGCCGGGGCTGCGTCGTCATCGAAGATGCGAGTCAGGCGCTGCTCTCCGAGGGACTGGGTGAGGAGGCACATTTCCTGGTCTTCAGCCCGAGGAAGTTCGTCGGTGTTCCCGATGGAGGCATCCTGAAGGCGCTGGGCGAAACGGCCTTCGCTCCGCCGCCTTTCGACCCGCCGCCGGAGGATTGGTGGCGTGATGCGCTGCATGCGTCCAGCTTGCGTGCCGAGTTCGATCGAAGTGGCGGCAATCGCGATTGGTATCCTGTGTCCCAGTCTGCGGAGAGTCGCCAGCCGTTAGGGCCCTTCCCCATGAGCGGGTTGACGCGCACGCTCCTCGAGTGCGCCTTCGACTACCGTGACATCGCGGAGCGGCGCGTGGCGAACTACAGGCTTCTCCTCGACGAGCTCGGTGACCTCGCGCTTTTCAAACATCTTCCCGAAAGGGTCGTCCCGCTCGGTTTTCCAATCCGCACCAGCAACAGGGACGAAGTCAGGGATTCGCTCTTCGCGGAGGAGATCTTCCCGGCCGTCCACTGGCCGATCGTAAATGTCGTGCCGAGCGAGTTCGAGAGCAGCCATCGCCTGGCCACGGAGATACTCACGCTGCCAAGCGACCATCGCTGTGACTCGGCAGACCTCCGGAGAATGACTGCTCTCGTGCGGAAGGTGGCTCGGCGATGAGCGGCTACCTCGATCGCAGCTACGTCGAGTCGCTCGCCGAATTCGGTTTGCCCGTTCGAATGCCCGCGTCCGGTGGATGGATCCTCGAGCGTCCGTGCTCGGACGAAGGTGATCGGGATGCGATGGGGCCGTACCCGCTGTTTATGTGCACCGACTGGTCCGGATTGGCCCGCGATGTCGAATCACTGAGAGACCGGCTGGTGTCCCTCACCGTCGTGACGGATCCCTTCGCCTCAGCCAGGCCCGAGCTACTGCGCGAGGCGTTCAGCATCGTTCGCCCCTTCAAGACCCACCACGTCCTCGACCTCGGAGTCTCCGGGCGTGCTGCAATCTCAAGACATCATCGGGATGCAGCCAGGCGGTCTCTACGCCGGCTGGAGGTCGACGCCTGCGCGAGGCCCGCGAATCATCTCGACGAATGGATGGACGTGTTCTCCGTCCTGGTCGCGAGGCATGGCCTGCGCGGAATCAAGGCGCCGTCACGCGCCGCGTTCGCCCGCCAGCTCGACGCACCGGGGCTCGTGATGTTTCGTGGCGCAATCGGCGGTCATGCAGTCGCATTCCAACTCTGGTTCGTGACCGGTGAGGTCGCGTATGGTCACCTGATGGCCTCGACAGCGGAGGGCTACGCTGCGGATGCTTTCTACGGTCTCACGTGGAGCGCCATCGAGTATTTCGCGGCTAGGGTTCGCTGGCTCGACTTTGGCGGTAGCGCCGGGAGAGTCGATCTCCCTGCCTCGAGCCTCGCAGACTTCAAACGAGGCTGGACCAACGACACGCGCACAGCCTGGCTGTGCGGCCGGATCCTGAATACGAAGCGATATGAGGCTCTCTCCGCTCGTGTTTCATCCAGCGACTATTTCCCAGCGTATCGTGCTGGCGAACTTACTGACGAGACTCCTTCAGCACTGTCGTCAGCGCCGGGAGCGATGCTATGACCGAGATCCGCCTTCGTCTTCTCGAGCCGGATGATCTCGAGCGCATCCACCTCTGGCACAACGACTCCAGGCTCTTTCACCATCTGGGCAGTGTGTTTCGAAGGGTGAGCCGGGCAGCGGTCGGGCGGTGGCTGGAGGAGCGCAGGAGCGCATGGCCGCACGAGCTGAACCTCGCGATCTGCATCGCCAGGACGGGACGGCACGTCGGGAACACCTATCTTCGTGATATCGACTGGGCGGACGGCCGGGCCGAGTTGCACCTGTTCATCGGCGCGGCGCGTGACCGTTCGCGCGGTATCGGTGCCGCTGCAACGCGCATCCTCTGCCATCACGCTTTCGAGACGCTCGGGCTGCGACGACTGTTTCTTCGGGTCCTGGCCCGGAACACTGCCGCCATTCGGGTCTACGATCGATGCGGTTTTCGAGTGGAGGGCCGGCTGAAGCAACATGTGGTGAAGGACGGGCGGGCCGAGGATGTGCTCGTGATGGGTTTGAACGTGAAGAGAAGAAAGGCTGTAGGAACGCCGCCTTCACGGGGCTGGGAAGATCCTGGTTGACGCATGAGACCATTCGAAGAGCCCGTCTACGTCACGCAACCGTTGCTGCCTTCTCTCGAGCGGTATGAGAGGTTGTTGGACGCAATCTGGCGCTCGCACCGGCTGACGAACCAGGGAGAGCTTCACGAACGTCTCGAGCGGCAATTGCGAGAGCTCATGGATGTTCCCCACCTGAGCCTATTCAGCAGCGGCACGACCGCGCTCCTCGTGGCCCTGCGCAGCCTCGATCTCCAGGGCGAGGTGATCACGACCCCGTTCACTTTCTGTGCCACCACGAATGTGATCGCCCTGAACGGCCTAACACCGGTCTTCTGCGACGTCGACCCCGTGACGCTGAATCTGGACCCGGGCCATGCCGAGCGCCTGATCACACGAAAGACGAGCGCCATTCTCGCCGTGCACGCCTATGGCGTGCCATGTGATGTTAAGGCGATTGACGAGCTCGCCCGCAGGCGGGGGCTCAGAGTCGTCTACGACGCCGCGGCCGCCTTCGGAGTGAAGGTCGACGGTGTACCGGTCGGCCGGTTCGGAGATGTCTCCGCATTCAGCTTCCATGCGACCAAGCTGTTCAGCACGGTGGAAGGCGGTTGCCTGACTCACACGTCTCCTGATCTCGCCGCGCCGATCAGGGCGCTGCGCAATCACGGAATGGAGGGTGAGGACGATCTGGTGCGGACAGGAGTCAACGGCAAGCTGAGCGAGCTTCATGCCGCGTTCGGCCTGGCCGCCCTCGATGAGGTCGAGACCGAGAGAGCGCTCCGCCGCGAGGTCGTCGCGACCTACGTGCGCGAGCTCGAGGGCATTCCGGGGCTCTCGCTCGTGACAGCCGTTGCTCCCGGCGCGAGCGGAGAGCAGTACTTCGTCATCCGCATCGAGCCCGGCGAGTTCGGTATCTCGAGAGACGAGCTGCAGAACGAGCTCAACACGTTCAACGTGTATCCAAGAAGGTACTACGGCCCTCTCACGAGTCAGGCTGTCTGCTATCGAAGCCATCCTTCGGCCGACCCCGAGAACCTCGCCATCGCGACCCGGGCCGCGAGGGAAGTTCTCTGCCTGCCACTTTTCGGCGCCCTGGGCTCGGATGGGGCGGCACAGATCAGCGAGATCATCAGGACTTCGCGCAACGGGAGGACGAGGCGTTGAGACCGCCAACCGTCGAGATCCGCGTTCCGATCAGCCCCACCAGGCCCTTCTTCACGATGGTGCACTACCTGGCTGCGTCCATCCGGCTGAACAGTCCTCGCTTCGCCGAGAGTCGCATCGTCGTGTTCGTCGGAGACGAACATTCCTCGGTCGACGTCGTTAGGCAGGAGGCTTGGGCGAAACGTTATCCGATCGAGTGGGTATGGATCGATCCCGCCGTATTCGCCCGCTATTCCTATTACGGGACCGCGGTCGAGCGACTGCACCGACCCGCCACGTCCGATGTCGTGCTGATCCTCGACGCTGACACGCTGGTCGCCGGGCCGATCGATGAAGCCGTCGAGCTGGCTCACCGCGAGCAGGAGCTGCTCGGCCTGATCGCGCACGTTTCGCCATTTCTCACGCGGAAGGAACGGCCGCCCGCGGTCTGGTGGCGAGAGGTGTTCGCCGCGGCCGGACTCGACCAGCCCGTGCTGAGCGAGGAGCACTCCGGATTCGGAGTCATGTTCTCCGACCCCGACGCGCGGCACTGTCCACCGTACTTCAACGGCGGAGTTCTGTTCGCTCCTCCGTCCATCTTCGAGCGACTCGGAAGCGAATTCTATCGGGATCTCGATGCGATCGAGAGTGTCCTGACGTCGGAGTTCCGATGTCAGTTGGCCATCGCTCTCGCCGTGGCCCGTCACCGCATCCGCTGGCAGCATCTCCCGATCACGTTCAACTACCCGAACGACATGCCAATGTACTCTCGATATGGCGGTGAGCTCGAGGACGTTCGGATCTTTCACTACATGAGGGTGATGGAGTTCTCGAAGTTCGATGATTTCCACGACGTATCGGCCGTGGACCGCTTTCTCCAGCGAGGCGATCTGAGTGTGGTCAACGAACGGCTCGCAAACGCCCTGAGGCCAGTGCATGAGCTGGTCCTGGCCGACGGCTGAATCCCGCGCGTCAAGATCGAAGCATGCCACGTTTCTTTGTGTCCTTACGTTCCCGGCCTGATTGAGCGCGCAAAGTGTGGAGCCGAGCCTAACGGTGGAGGGCGAAGAGCTCCACGTCGGAGTGCAAGCCGAATCGCCACACCTCGCGAGTACGAACTGCAGCCAGGGAGTCCGTCCGCTTTCGGCGGAAGCGGTCATTTGTTCCAATCTCGTCCCCGAGGCATTCGACACTGCGATGGCGCGATGCAGCTGATTACTTTCATCGTCGAGTCGGCCGTGATCGTGCGCATCCTCGATCACCTGGGCGAACCTAGTCGGGCACTGGGCATGGCACCGATTCGTGGGCCGCCAAGTACTGACGACTACTGCGGGGCGATGGTCGATTGCGACAACGAGGGTACCGATCCAGCGCGCCAAGTCATGCCCGACTATGAGAGCCAGCGGCAAGATCTGAGCTGGTGACGCTGAGTCCAAAGCCACGCCCTGACGCGACATCAGTCGCGCCAGCGGCGCCGTTCGGACTAGTGATGGCGATTGCGCCTGGTGTTGGCCAGATCAAGGCCGTGGCGAAGCGTTGACCCCTATCAGATGCCTGTCCAAGCAGGAAAGTGGCCTGTCTGGAGCGATCCAGCGGGATGGACAAGGCAGCTTTGTGCGGTACTCTTACTCGGAAAGGGGCTTTGGATTTCCTATCCTTTTACATGAGCCCGATCGCTGACTTGAAACAACTCAAGGTGTCCACGCTGGTAGCGCCACGTCATGGCCACCTCCCCGCCACGCGTCAAGCACCCAGTGGCGCCCGGACCGACGCCGGCCGTTGCGCGCCGATTTCCATGCCCAGCCGTCTGGACGTCACCGCGGCATCAGCCGATCGCCTGTCTGGACGATGGCGTGTCAAGATCCAAAGCATCGTTCGAGCGGGCCGCCGGGGAAATACGCTGCGATGACTGAGCTTTGGCAGCGATTCAAGCAACGCAAGCTGGTGCAGTGGGCGGTCGCCTATGCAGCCGGTGCCTGGGTTTTGTTGCAAGTGCTCGATATGGCCGGCAACAACTACGACTGGCCGCATGCGGTGATGCGCATCGCACTCGGCGTGGCGGCACTTGGTTTCCTGGTGACACTGCTCTTGGCCTGGTACCACGGCGAACGCGGTGCGCAGAAAGTAAGCGGCACTGAATTGCTGATCCTGTCGGCGTTGTTCGCGGTTGGTGGTTTCCTGATCTGGCGCTTTGCACCGAGTGCACCGATGGCTGTAGCAGTTCCCGCGGCTGTGACGGCACCCGCCTCCCATGCGACGCCATCGACCGACACAGCCAGTGCCGCCCGTGTCGACCGCAAGTCCATCGCCGTGCTGCCGTT
>JANPDF010000084.1:0-1620 GCA_031431355.1 Gammaproteobacteria bacterium | reverse complement strand
TGGGCGAACTGGAAATTACGGCCCTCGGCGCCGATTTCCGAGGCGATCAGCAGGCGCGCGCCCTCCGGATCGGCAAAGTAGGCCGCATTGCGATCGCGCTGCAACAGGTTCATGTCCTCGTGGAAGCGCGCGACCGGCAAGCCGCTGCGCAGCCTCAGCGCCTCTTCCAGCGCCTGTACCTTGGCGCGCGTGCGGCAGAGCAGGAGTGCCTTGGCGGGCGCGATGCTGTCGAGCTTGGCCAGAAGCCAGTCGGTGCGCGGGTCGTTCTTGTAGTCGTGCTCGGGCTCGTCGTCCAGGTCGCCGAGATCGTGTTCGAACTCGGCGCGCAATTTGCCCGGGTAGCTCAAGTCATCGTCGGCCTGCAAAACGTCCACGTGGGCAATGCGCCGCGGAAAGCCGCCGACGGCTACCCGGCGATTTCGGATCATGACGCGGCCCGTTCCGTGCCGATCGATCAGGTCCGCCAGCAGCGAATCGCGTGCTTCATGGTCGCCCGCCGCAATGCGCGCCAGGCGTTGGGTGAGGCCATCACCCTCCGCAGGGAACAATGGCGCCAGCGTTTCCATGTCGCCGGAGGTCAATTGCTCGCTGGCCAGCAGGCGCTCGGAGAGTGACGACAATTGCACGTAGCGCTTCTGCTCGGCGACGAATGCGTCGAGGTCGCTGTAACGCGCGGGATCGAGTAGTCGCAAGCGGGCGAAATGGCCGCCGAGGCCGAGTTGCTCAGGCGTCGCGGTCAGCAGCAGCAGGGCCGGCGTGCGCGCCGCCAGTGCCTCGACCAGTTCGTACGATGGGCTCCTGGCCTCGGGGGTCCATGCCAGGTGGTGCGCCTCGTCGACCAGCAGCGCGTCCCAGCTGCCTTCGAGCGCCTGCGCCGCGCGCTTGGGGTGGCTTGCCAGCCAGTCGATGGAGGCGATCACCAATTGTTCATCGTCGAACGGATTGCGCGGTGCATCGCCGTTGCCTGGGGACTCCATCTCCAGCGATTCACAACGCTCTTCGTCGTAGATGGAAAAGGCCAGGTTGAATCGGCGCAGCAGTTCGATGAACCACTGGTTGACCAGGCTTTCCGGCAGCAGCACCAGCACCCGGCTCGCCCGCCCGCTGGCAATCAGCTGCGCGGTGATCAGGCAGGCTTCAATGGTCTTGCCCAGCCCGACTTCGTCGGCCAGCAGCAGGCGTGGTACGCGCCGGGCCGCGGCGACTTCGGCGACGCGCAACTGGTGTTCGATCAGGTCGATGCGCGCACCCAGCACGCCCCAGGCCGGATGGGCCCGCGCACGCGCGCGCCGCTGCAGCATTTCGCGGCGCAGTTCGAAGCGGTCATTGCGGTCCAGCCGCCCTGCGAGCAGCCGCGCGTCGGCCTGCGACACCGGTTGCTCGGCATCCAGCTGGCCCTCGACGAAGCAATCGCCGCCGCAGTGGTAGCGAATAAGTCCGCCGTCCACCTCGAAGCGTTCAACTACACGAGCGACGCCATCGACATGGACGCGGTCGCCGGGCCGGAACGCCGCACGCAGCAACGGTCCGCTGCCAATAGCGTAGTTTCGCAGCATGCCCGACCCGGTGAACACGATCTGCACCTGTCGCCCGGACAGCCGCATCACCGTGCCGAGTCCG
>JANPDF010000083.1:0-8036 GCA_031431355.1 Gammaproteobacteria bacterium | reverse complement strand
AGCACCGGCGCCAAGGTGCTGCATCCACGCTGCATCCATCCATGCCGCGAGGCGCGCGTCCCGATCTGGATCCGCGACACGGCGCGACCGCGGCTGGCCGGCACGGTTATCGACCACCGAGCCGCCACGCTGGCAGGCGTGAAAGCGATCAGTTCGCGGCGCGGCATCGTGCTGGTCTCGATGGAAACCATCGGCATGTGGCAGCAAGTCGGCTTCCTCGCCGATGTGTTCGAGCGCTTCAAGCGGCGCGGCCTTTCCGTTGACCTCATCGGCTCCTCGGAGGCCAACGTCACCGTGTCACTGGATCCTTCCGACAACCTGGTCAATTCCAACGTGCTCGATGCGTTGTGCGCCGATTTGGCCGAAGTATGTCGCGTGAAGGTGATTACGCCGTGCAGCGCGATCACTTTGGTCGGTCGCGGCATGCGTTCACTGCTGCACAAGCTTACCGACGTCTGGAGTGAGTTCGGGCGCGAACGCGTGCACCTGATTTCGCAGAGCTCCAACGACCTCAACCTCACTTTCGTGGTCGACGAGGCACTCGCCGACGACATGATGCCCAGGCTGCACGAGCTGTTGATCCAGTCCGGCGCGATGCCGGTGGACGAGGCCGAGGTTTTCGGCCCGAGCTGGCGCCAGCTGTCCTCGGGACCGGCGAGCCGGCGCGATGCGCCCTGGTGGCAGGAACAGCGGCAACGCCTGCTCGCCAGCGCCGGCACTGGCTCTCCGCGTTATGTCTACCACCTGCCGACCATTCGCGAGCGCGCGCGCGCGCTTTCCGGCGCGGGCGCGGTCGACCGGCGCTTCTATGCGCTCAAGGCGAATCCACATCCGCAACTGCTGGCGGCGCTCGAGGCCGAAGGCTTTGGCTTCGAATGCGTCTCCCGTGCCGAACTCGAGCATCTGTTCGCCGTGCTACCCGGCATCGATCCGACTCGCGTGCTGTTCACGCCCAGTTTCGCCCCGCGCGACGAATACGCCGCCGCACTCGCGCGCGATGCCTGGGTCACGCTCGACAGCGTCTATCCACTGCGGCAATGGCCGGAACTGTTCCGCGGCCGCGCGCTGGTGCTGCGCATCGATCCGGGCTACGGCCTGGGCCACCACGAGAAGGTGCGCACCGGCGGTCGCCAGGCCAAGTTCGGCTTGCCCGCCGACGCCGTGCCCGAGTTCATGGCCGCGGTTCGCGACGCCGGCGCGAGCGTGGCCGTGCTGCACGCGCATGTGGGCAGCGGCATCCTGGATGTCGGCCATTGGCCGCAGGTGTACGCGCAACTGGTCGAACTCGCCGAGCAGATCGGTACCGTCTCGGCGATCGACGTCGGCGGCGGGATCGGCGTTGCCTACCAGCCCGACGGCGAGCCATTCGATGTCGCTGCTTTCGGGCTGGCCATGGCGGGAATCAAGGCCGTCTGGCCGCAGTACGCGTTGTGGATCGAGCCAGGACGCTTCCTGGTTGCCGAGGCAGGCGTGTTGCTGGCCACGGTTACCCAGGTTTCGCAGAAACAGGGCGTACGCCGCATCGGCGTCGACGCCGGGATGAATGCGCTGTTGCGTCCGGCGCTGTATGACGCGTGGCACGAGATCGTCAACCTGACCAGGCTTTATGCGCCGCCTGGTCCCGCCGCGGAGATCGTCGGCCCCATCTGCGAAACCGGCGACGTGCTCGGGCGTCGTCGAAGCCTGCCCGCCGAAACCCGCGAGGGAGACATCGTGCTCATCGCCAATGCCGGAGCCTATGGCTTCGTGATGGCCAATCGCTACAACCTGCGCCAGCTGCCGCAGGAGGAGGTCTACGATGACTGACGCGCCGTTCGATCGCCACGCGGTTCGCGAATTCCGCTTCGTCCGTTGCGAGTTTGACGCTGATTCCGGCGAAGCCAGGCTCGTCTATGCATTCGACGACGGGCCTGAGCTGGTGGAGACCATCCGCTTCCCGGCAGCGCCTTACCAACTGGACGCGCAAAGGAGCGCGGCTGTGGAGGCTGCGCTGCGACTGCTGCACCTGATCGCCGGCGTCAGCTACTACAAGGCGGCGGCCCCTCCGCGCATCCGTATTGATGGTTACAGGATCGGCGCGGATTGCGCCGCGCTGCTGACCGAGGTCTACGAGAACGGGCTCGGCGAATTCGCCTATCGAAATGGGTTGGAGCTGCGCGGAAAGATCAATTTCCCGCACGAGCCGCTGTTCGAAGGTGTGGCGCCGGGCGCAGTGGATGCCAACGCGTTGGCTCCTGCGCGAGGCCTGGGTCGGCACGCGCTGGTCGCGATCGGCGGCGGCAAGGATTCGCTGGTCTCCATCGAAGCCCTGCGCAAGGCCGGCGTAGCGCAGACGGTGAGCTGGGTGGGTGCGTCGCCGCTGATCAAGGCCTGCGCCGAGCGCACCGGGCTGCCCATGCTCAACATCGGACGCAGCCTCGCGCCGCAGTTGTTCGAGATGAACAAGCAGGGCGCGCTCAACGGCCACATTCCAGTGACAGCGGTGAATTCGGCCATCCTGGTGCTTGCGGCGTTACTGCACGACGCCGACCAGGTGGTGTTCTCCAACGAGCGTTCGGCCAGCTACGGCAGCCTGATCCCCGGTACCGGCGAGGTAAACCACCAATGGTCGAAGGGCTGGCGCTTCGAGCGCGATTTCGCCCGCTACCTGCGCGCGCACGTGGCCGCGGACTTGCACTATTTCTCCCTGCTGCGGCCCTTTTCCGAATTGGCGGTGGCCCGGCAGTTCGCGCGCATCGATCGCTACGATGCCCACTTCTCCAGTTGCAACCGCAATTTCCACCTGCTGGGCGAACGTCCCGCGCAGCGCTGGTGCGGCGTGTGCCCGAAGTGCCATTTCGTGTTCCTGGCCTTGGCGCCGTTCATGCCCAAGCCGCGGCTGATGGCCATCTTTGGCCGCAACCTGCTCGACGAGCCTGAGCAGGCCGCCGGCTTCGACGCCCTGCTCGAGTTCCGGGAGCACAAGCCCTTCGAGTGCGTGGGCGAGGGCCGGGAATCGCGCGCCGCCATGGCGGCGCTGGCCGCCTTGCCGACCTGGCGGGAAGACGCGTTGGTCGCCCGTTTCGCCGAGGAGATCCGCCCGCAGCTCGCCGACCAGGATTTGCTGCTGGCGCCCTTGCTCGAAGCGTCCGATGATCACGGCATTCCCCCCGCCCTGTGGAGCCTGCTGCTTGAAAATTTCGGAGCTTGAGGACAAGCGGGTAGCGATCTGGGGCTATGGCCGCGAGGGTCGCGCCGCGCTGGCCGCGCTGCGCTGGCGATTGCCCCGGCAGTCGATCAGCGTGTTCTGCTCGGATGCCGAGGCGGCGACGCTGCGTGGCATGGAAGATCCCAACCTGGTGATCGTGACCAGCCCGGTCGACGGCCCGACGCTGTCCGCCTTCGATGTGGTCATCAAGTCGCCTGGCATCAGCCCATACACGTCACCCGTCGCCGATGCCATGCTGCATGGCACCCGCTTCGTTGGCGGCACCGGCTTGTGGTTCGCCGAAAACCTCGACCAACGCACCGTCTGCGTCACCGGCACCAAGGGCAAGAGCACGGTGACCGCGCTGATCGCGCACCTGCTGCGTGCCGGCGGCAAGCGCACGGCACTGGCCGGCAACATCGGCCTGCCGCTGCTGGAACTGCTCGATGTGGATCCGCCGCCGGACTATTGGGCGATCGAACTTTCCAGCTTCCAGGCGCGCGAGGCGATACAGCCGACGGTGGCGGTCGTGCTCAATTTTTTCCCCGAGCACCTCGACTGGCACGGGACCGAGCAACGCTACCTGGAAGACAAGATGGCGCTGGTGACGCAGGGGCGGCCACGCACTGCCGTGCTTAACGCCGGCGATGCACGCGTGGCCGCGCAGGAGGTGCCCGATGACGTGCCGGTGTTCTGGTTCAACGACCAGGATGGCTGGCACCTGCGCGACACCGAACTCTTTCGCGGGCAACGGCGGGTGATGGACTTGCGTGGCCTGCCACTGCCGGGCCGGCACAACCGCTTGAACCTGTGCGCCGCGTTGGCCGCGATCGATGCGCTGGGACTGGACGCGGAATCGCTGGCCGGCCACGCCGGCAGTTTCCTCCCGTTGCCGCATCGATTGCAGTTGCTCGGTTCCCGGGATGGCATCGAGTTCGTCAACGATTCGATCAGCACGACGCCGCATGCCAGCCTCGCGGCGCTGGACTGTTACAAGGGCCGCAAGGTCGCCATCCTGGTCGGTGGCTACGACCGCGGCGTGGACTGGGGCGTGTTCGCCGAGCGGATGGCCGTGGATCCGCCGGTCGCCGTCATCGCGATGGGCCAGAACGGACCGCGCATCCACGAGCGGCTCAAGCCGGCCGCTGTTGGCAACCGTTTCGTGGTCGCCGAGGCCGCCGAACTTGAGGACGCCATCAGGCTGGCGCGCGAGATATTGGAAAACCAGGGCGTGATCATGCTCTCGCCCGGAGCGCCGAGCTTTCCGCGTTACCAGGACTACGTCGAACGCGGCCGCCACTTCGCCAAGCTGGCTGGCTTCGATCCGCGGCAGATCAGCGCGATCCCGGGACTCGGCGTGGCCTGAACACGTCGCCTGCACGCGGCGAGGCGATACTGTCACCAGTCAACGAAGAGGAGTTACGCCATGCGCATCCTGATCAGCCTGTGCCTGCTTGCATCTGCATTTTCCGCCAGTGCGGCGCCGCGCTCGGAAAAGATCAGCTGGAGCGACGGCGGCAAGAACTTCGATGGCTACCTGGTCTGGGACGACGCCAGCAAGTCGCCGCGCCCCGGCCTGGTGATGGTGCCCAACTGGTATGGCGTCAACGACAAGGCCCTGGCCAAGGCGCGCACGCTGGCCGGAAAGGACTACGTGATCCTGCTCGCCGACGTCTATGGTCGCGGCGTCCGCCCGGCCAATCCGGAAGAGGCTGGCAAGGCCAGCTCCGCGGCCTACGCCGATCCTGCTGCGTTGCGATCGCATGCCCACGCGGCGCTGGCGACCTTGCGTGGCGCAGGCAAGCAGGCGCCAGTGGACGGCAAGCGGATCGGCGCGATCGGATTCTGCTTCGGCGGCGCCGTGGCGCTGGAACTGGCGCGAAGTGGAGCCGATCTCGCCGGAGTCGCCAGCTTCCACGGCAACCTGTCCACCAAGTCGCCTGCGGCTGCGGGCGCGATCAAGGCGCCGTTGCTGGTCATGAATGGCGCCGACGACAGCTTTGTCCCTGACGCATCCATCGCCGCGTTCCAGAAGGAGATGCGTGAAGCCGGCGTCGACTGGCAGTTCGTCAACTTTGGTGGCGCAGTGCATTGCTTTGCCGAGCCCGACGAACACGGCGAGCTGAAGGGTTGCAAGTTCCACGAGCCGAGCTACCGGCGCAGCGTGAAGCTGATGCACGGTTTCTTCAACGAGGCCTTCGCGCGCCGCTGACCGGCGGTAGCAAACGGATCAGTGGTTGCGATCGATCGCGTAGCGGGCCAGGCCGCGCAGTGCCTCTGACCACGAATTGTCCGGCAGGGCGGACAGCGCCGATTCGGCCGCCTGCGCGTAGCGCTCGGCAGCCAGGCGGCTGAATTGCAGTCCGTCGCTGGCGCGGATCGCCGCGAGGACTTCCGGCAAGGCATCGGCGTCGCCCTCGCGCACGATCCGCGACAGGCGTGCGCGCGACGCCGGGCTGGCCTGGGCCAGCGCGCGGATCAGGGGCAGGGTGGCCTTGCCCTCCGCCAGATCGTCGCCGAGGTTCTTGCCGAGAGTTTCCGCATCGGCGGTGTAGTCGAGCACGTCGTCGGCGATCTGGAACGCGAGCCCGAGGTTCATGCCGAAGTCGGCCATGTCCTGCTGCACCGACTTACTGGCGCCAGCCAGCATGGCGCTCAGGCGCGTCGCGGCGGCAAACAGGATCGCAGTCTTGCGCTCGATCACGCGCAGGTAGTCCGCTTCGGTGGTGTCGGGGTTGCCCACGTGCAGCAACTGCAGGACCTCGCCTTCGGCGATCTGGTTGGTGGCGTCGGCGAGTACCCGCATGACCGGCATCGAATCGAGTTCGACCATCAGCTGGAAACTGCGCGAGTAGAGGAAGTCGCCGACCAGCACGCTCGGCGCGTTTCCCCACAGCGCGTTCGCCGTCTTGCGTCCACGGCGCAGGCCCGACTCATCGACCACGTCGTCGTGCAGCAGGGTGGATGTGTGGATGAACTCGACGATCGCGGCCAGTTGGTAGTGCTGGCTGCCCTGGTAGCCGAGGGCGCGCGCCACGATCACGGCCAGCATCGGGCGCAGTCGCTTGCCTCCGGCGGCGACGATGTGCTCGGAAATCTGGTTGATCAGCACAACCTCCGACCCCAGCCGCAGGCGGATCAGGTCGTTGACCTGGGCCATTTCGGTGGCGGCTAGGCGCTGGATTTCGGCGATTCCGGACAGGCCGGTGGCGCGGGCAATGACTGACATGGGCCGATTATAAGGTCGGGAGCCGGGACGGCAGCCAAAATCCTACGGCAGATGGCGAAACGGCCGGCTGGCGGCCGGCACTGGCTATAATCAAGCTATCGGCAACACCCCACCCACAAACAAAAGGACACGGCCATGGCTCGTGGCGTCAACAAGGTAATTCTGGTCGGCACGCTGGGCAAGGACCCGGAAGTTCGCTACTCGCAGTCGGGGGCCGCGCTGACCTCCGTGTCGGTGGCGACCAACGAATCGTGGAAGGACAAGGTCACGGGCGAGAAGCAGGAGCGGACCGAGTGGCACCGCGTGAAGTTCTTCGGCCGACTGGCCGAGATTGCCGGCGAGTACCTGAAGAAGGGCGGCCAGGTTTATATCGAAGGCTCGCTGCGCACGGAAAAATACACCGACAAGCAGGGCGTCGAGAAGTACAGCACCGACATCATCGCCAACGAGATGCAGATGCTCGGCGGCGCGCCCGGCGGCGCTGATCGTGGCGCGGATCGCAGTGAACGCCCACAGGGCGGTAGTGGCTTCGGCGGTCGCGATGGTAGCCAGCGTTCCGGTGCTGGTGGCAACGCGCCTTCGTCGGCGCCGCGCAACGACGAACCGTTTCCGGACGACGATATTCCGTTCTGATCTCCAGGCGCAGCGGGCCGGCGAGGCTCAGGCGGCTTCGATCGCCATCGCAAGACCCTGGCCCACGCCGACGCACAGGCTTACCAATGCGCGTCGCTGATGCTGGCGGCGCAAGCCGATCGCGGCGCTTGCCAACAGCCGGGCGCCACTGGCGCCGAGCGGATGTCCGAGTGCAATCGCGCCGCCGGCGGGATTGACCTGCCCGCTGTCGTCGGAAAGGCCAAGCGAGCGTGTGCAGGCGAGCACCTGCGCGGCGAATGCTTCGTTGATCTCGATTCGATCGAAGTCTTCCAGCCGCAGCCCGGTGCGAGCAAGCAGCTTGCTGATCGCCGGCACGGGACCGATGCCCATGATCCGCGGTGCGACTCCCGCCGACGCGATGCCAAGCACGCGCGCCAGCGGTTCCAGGCCGTGCCTGGCGAGCGCATTTTCCGAGGCGAGCAGTAGCGCGCAGGCGCCATCGTTCAGCCCCGAGGCATTGCCCGCGGTCACCGTCCCGTCATCTCCGAGCAATGGCTTGAGCGCTGCCAGGGCTTCGAGTGAGGTTGCAGGCCGCGGGTGTTCGTCGGTGGAGAAATCGCGGGCGCCGCCGTTCTCGTCTGCGCTGACCGGAGTGATTTCGTCGGCCAGCCAGCCGGCGGCAAGCGCGGCCGCCGCGCGCTGTTGGCTGCGCCAGGCGAACTGGTCTTGTGCGCTGCGGCTGATCGCGAATTCGCGCGCGAGGTTCTCCGCGGTTTCGGCCATGGACTCGACGCCATGGAGCGCGCGCATGCGCGGGTTAACCATGCGCCAGCCAAGCGTTGTGTCTTCCAGCCGCTGGTCGCGCGCCAGCGCCGCACCGGCCTTCGCCATTACGTACGGCGCGCGCGACATGCTTTCCACGCCACCGGCAAGCACCAGTTCGGCATCGCCGCAGGCAATCATTCGCGCGCCTTGCGCCGCTGCCTCCAGGCCCGAGGCACAAAGGCGATTCACCGTGCAGCCGGG
>JANPDF010000082.1:0-11046 GCA_031431355.1 Gammaproteobacteria bacterium | reverse complement strand
GCGAACCATGCCGCTGCCCCGCTCCGTGGCCGGCAACAGGATCAGCCGCGCACCATAGGCGCGCATCAGCTTGCGCCGCTCCATGGAGAAGTTGTCGGTCATCACCGCGACGAAGGGATAGCCGCGCGCAGCCGCGACCATGGCCAGGGCGACGCCGGTGTTTCCCGAGGTCGCTTCGATGATCGTCTGGCCGGGCTTCAGCGCGCCGCTGCGTTCGGCATCCAGAACAATGCCGAGCGCGAGCCTGTCCTTCACCGAGCCACCGGGATTGAACGACTCCACCTTGACCCAGATCGTGGCGTGTTTCGGGGCCATGCGCTGCAATTTGACCACCGGCGTTCCGCCGATGGTGTCGAGGATGCTTTCGAAACGTGCCATGGGATGCCTCCGGGAGTTGTGGCGAAGTCGATGGTTGCTACGCTAGGCGGACGCCTGCTGGGCGGCGGCGCGCTTCTTGATCTGCGCCGGCGGATGCAGCCGAACGCCGTCGAAATAGCTCACGCGCAGCTGATGGCCGTCGGCCGAGTAGCCAATGAAGGTGAATCCGGTCCGCGGCCAGTGCGCTGAATTGTAGTGCGCCGCCAGCCGCTGGTTCTCGATGGACAGGATGATGCCGATGCACAGGGGCTTTGGCATCGCCAGGCAATATTCCTGCAACACTTCGCGGCTCTTCTGCAGGAACGGGATGGATAGTTCCTTGCCGCGATAGTCCTTGCTCAGGTAGTTGCGGTAGTAGTACATCGGCTGGCGCAGCAGGGGCACGATGCGTGGATACGCCGTGCTGACACCGGCAAGCTTGCCATCCTCGCCCCGGGCGATGCATACCACCTGGGCGGCGCGGCCGGCCGCTTTGCCCGCATCGACCATGGCCTTGTTTTCCAGCCAGAACGCGGTCAGTTCTGCTTCCAGTTCGGGCGTCACCTTGTTCCAGACCGAAGTAATTTCCAACGTCATCACAGCCACTCCATTTTGGAAGGGCAATCGTAACCGAGGAGGCCTCAGCTGTGTCGGGCCTGCAGCACCTGCACCGCGGAAGCCAGCGACAGGCCCCGCGCGCGCAGCAACACCACCAGGTGGAACAGCAGGTCGGCCGCCTCCCCCAACAGGGCGGCGTCATCGTCCGCCACGGCGGCCAGGCTGGTCTCCACCCCCTCCTCGCCCACCTTCTGCGCCATCCTGCGCAGGCCCGATTCGAACAGGCTGGTCGTGTAGCTGGCCGCAGGCCGGTCGCGCTCGCGGCTCGCCACGAGACGGTCGAGGTCTGCCAGGAAATTCCCTGGAGCCTCGGCGAAACAGCTGGTGCGGCCCAGGTGGCAGGTCGGGCCGACCGGTATCGCCTGTACCAGCAGGCTGTCGCTGTCGCAGTCGCCCTCGATCGAAACCAGCTCCAGGAAATTGCCGCTACTTTCGCCCTTGGTCCACAGTCGCTGTCGACTGCGGCTGAAGAAGGTCACCTTGCCCAGGGCCCGTGTTGCGGCCAGCGCATCCGCATTCATGTAGCCAAGCATCAGCACGCGGCCGTTGCCGGCGTCCTGGACAATCGCCGGCTGCAGGTCGAGCACAGGGGCGGCATCAGTGGAAGTCATCGCGCACCTCGATTCCATGGCTGCGTAGTTGCGCCTTCAATTGCGGGATCGGCAAGTCGCCGGAGTGGAAGACACCTGCCGCCAGCGCGGCGTCCACGTCCGCCTCCCGGAAGGCAGCAAGGAAATGCGCGGCGTTGCCGGCCCCGCCAGAAGCGACCAATGGCACATCGCAGGCGGCCCGCGCGGCCTGCAACTGGGCGATGTCGAAGCCGCTGCGCGCACCGTCGGCGGCCATGCAATTGAGCACGATTTCACCGGCGCCAAGGCGTTGTGCCTCGACCACCCAGTCGAGCGTACGCACCGGCAGTGCTTGCGTGCGCGCAGGATCACCACTGTATTGCCGTACCCGCCATTCGCCATCACCGTCGCGCAGGCTGTCTATGCCGACGACGATGCACTGCACGCCGAAGGCCTCGGCGAGTTCCGAGATCAGCGCGGGCCGCTCGAGCGCTGGCGAGTTGATCGAAATCTTGTCGGCGCCTTCGCCGAGTACCCGCCTGGCGGCCTCGACCGAGCGGATGCCGCCGGCCACGCAGAATGGAATGTCTATCTGGCTTGCAACCAGAGATATCCAAGCGCTGTCCACCGCGCGCCGCTCCGGACTGGCGGTGATGTCGTAGAAAACCAGTTCGTCGGCGCCCTCGTCGCGATAGCGCAGCGCAAGCGCCTCGATCGATCCAACTACGACATGATCGCGAAAGCGCACGCCCTTGACCACCGCGCCATCGCGAACGTCCAGGCAGGGAATGATCCGGCGGCTCAGCATGACAGTGCCTCCGGAAGGGAGAATCGCGATTCCAGCAGCGCGCGGCCGAGGATGGCAGCGGCGGCGCCAGCGTCGCGCGCGGCAGTGATGTCGGCGATGCCGCGCACCCCGCCGGACGCTTGGATTTCCAATCCTGGCCAGCGCTGCGACAGCTTGCGATAGAGATCAAGGTTGAAGCCGCCGAGCATGCCGTCACGTTCGGTGTCGGTGCAAAGCAAATGGCGCAGGCCGGCGTCGGCGTAGCGCTCGAGCACAGCTTCCAGCCGGCAGTCCGACACCTCCGTCCAGCCGGCGACGGGCAAGAGCCAGTCGCCCTCGGCGTCCTGACGTGCGTCGAGTGCGACGGTGATGCGATCGGCGCCAAATTCGCGCAACCACGACAGCACGCGCCCGGGTTCGCGCACCGCGACGGTACCCACGACGACGCGGGAAACGCCAAGCTCGAGCAGCTCGGCGATGTCCGCCGTGGCACGAATGCCGCCGCCGGTCTGCAGCCGCAGCGAGGTTGCCGCCAGGATCTGCGTGACCAGTGGCTGCAGCGTATAGCCGCCGTTACGGGCGGCGTCCAGGTCCACGAGATGCAGCCAGCGCGCTCCCTGCGCCGCGTAGTCGCAGGCCGCGGCAAGCGGCGTCGGCGCATAGCCTGTCTCCCTCCCGTAGTCGCCTTGGGCCAGGCGCACCACCCGGCCCTCGCGGACATCTATCGCGGGAATCGCAATGAAAGTCATCGCTACAGCGCCAGGAAGTTCTGCAGCAGCCGCGCACCGGCCGGGCCGGAGCGTTCCGGATGGAACTGCGCGCCCATCACGTGATCGCGCGCGACGACTGCTTCGAACGGCTGGCCGTGGCTGCAGGAGGCCTGCGTGCGCGGCGATGTCGCGGCGGCGAAGCTGTGCACGAAATACACCCACGCCTGGTCGAGCGCGGCCACCAGGGGATGCGCCGTGGCTTCCTGCAGGCGGTTCCAGCCCATGTGCGGCACGCGCACGCCCGCGGATGCCGGCAACCGGGCAACGGTGCCGGGTAACAGGCCGAGGCAAGGCGTGTCGTTTTCCTCCGATGCTTCGAACAACAACTGCATGCCGATGCATATGCCGAGCAAGGGCTGGGTCAATCGCGGAATCAGCCGTTCCAGTCCATTCTCCCGAAGCCTGGCCATTGCCGGCGCAGCGGCTCCCACGCCGGGCAGCAGCACGTGCGTGGCCGAGCGAATCCGCGACCAGTCCGAGCTGACCGGCGCATCAATACCCAGGCGCGCGAAAGCAGCTTGCACGGAGCCGAGGTTGGCGCCACCCGAATCGAGCAGCACCACGCGGCGGCCCGTCGCTGCCACGCTCACAAGGCCCCCTTGGTGCTGGGCACGGATCCACCATCACGCTGGATCGCCTGGCGCAAAGCGCGGGCAACAACCTTGAAGCAGGCCTCCACCATGTGGTGGCAATTCTCGCCGCGCACGGCCAGGTGCAGGTTCATGCCGGCCGTCTCGCACAGCGAGCGGAAGAAATGCGGCACCAGTTCGGTCGGCAGGTCCCCGACCGATTCGCGCGGGAAGCTGCCTTCGAAGACGAAGTACGGCCGGCCGGACAGATCCAGCACGGCCGACGCCTGCGCCTCGTCCATCGGCAAGGTGAAGCCGTAACGCGTGATGCCACGCTTGTCACCGAGCGCCTGCCTCAGAGCGGAGCCAAGGGCGAGTGCGCAATCCTCGACGGTGTGGTGTTCGTCAATGTGCAGGTCGCCGGCGCAGCTGACCTGCAGCGCGAAACCACCGTGCTTGCCGAGTTGTTCGAGCATATGGTCGAAGAAGCCGTGGCCGGTAAGCACCACGGGATCGGCGCTGCGATCGAGGTCGATGCTCACCCGGATCCGGGTTTCACGGGTAGTCCGTTCAACGCTGGCAATCCGCGGTAAGTCCACCAGCGCGTGCGCGACGTCCGCCCAGGAATTGAAACCTGCGCCCAACCGGAAGCCTCGGACGCCCAGATTGTCGGCGAACTGCATGTCGGTCTCCCGGTCGCCGACCATGGCGCTGGCGGACAGGTCCACGCTGCGATCGCGCAGGTAATGCATGACCATGCCGATGCCGGGCTTGCGGTTGGGCGAGTTGTCTTCGGGAAAATGCTCGTCGATCAGCACCTCGCGAAAATTCAGGCCCTGCGAGGCCAGGACGCGCAAGAGCAGCTGCTGCGGTCCCTCGAAATCCTCGCGTGGAAACGCGGCGGTGCCGAGTCCGTCCTGGTTGGAGACCATGACCAGTTCGAAGCCGGCCTCGCGGATCCGGATCAGGGCGGGAATCACGCCAGGGATGAGCTGGAACTTTTCGCAGGAGTCGACTTGCTGGTCGACCGGTTCCTCGATCAGGACGCCGTCACGATCGACGAAGAGTATCCGTGTCATGCACCGTTCTCCGCAGCAAGCGTGGCAAGCACGAGTTCGCAGTCGGCGTCGCTGCCAATGCTGATCCGCAGCGCATCACCGAGACCGGGCATCGCCCGGACATCGCGAACGACGATGCCGGCGCCCAGCAGCCGCGCGTACGCGGCCTCCGCGCAGTGAAAACGGACCAGCAGGAAGTTACCGTCGGACGGGTGCACGCGACCGACGCACGGGAGCTGCCCGAGCCGGCGGGCAAGCGCATCCCGCCTGGCCGTCGCTTCGCCGCATCGGCGCAGCGATTCCGCGACCGAGTCCGGCGCCAACGCGCGAAGCGCCACCAATGCCGACGGCTCAGCGATAGGGTATGGCGCCGACAAGTTGCCCAACACGCCGATGACTTCCGGTCGCGCGATCAACGCGCCAATCCGGGCGCCTGCGAGCGCGTGCGCCTTGGAAAGGGTGCGCAGGACCACGAGGGCAGGAAAGTCTGCGACTAGCGCGCAAGCGCTTTCCTGTGCGCTGAATTCCGCGTAGGCCTCGTCGATGACCAGCACCGCGCGCCCATCGATTGCCTGCGCCAGCCAGCGAATCTGCTCCAGAGGCAGTGCCTGCCCCGTGGGATTGGCCGGCGAGGAGAGAAACACCAGCCGCACTCCCTGCAGTGCCACCGCCTTGACCACGGCAGCCAGGTCGAGCGACCAGGTTCCGTTGCTATCGTCCAGCGGCAGCTCGACCAGCGGCGCTCCCTGTATGCGGGCACAAACTGCATACATGCCGAAGCACGGCGGTGCCACCAGCACGGCGTCACGGCCGGCGCGACAGAAGGCCCTGACCAGCAGGTCGATGCCTTCGTCACTGCCCCGGGTCACCATCAACTGGCTGACGTCGACCTGGTAAAGCCCGGCCAGTCGCGATCTCAACTCCGCTGGTTGTGGGTCCGGATAGCGGTGCAGGCTGCGACCCTCATCGGCCGGCGACGGCGATGGCGACTCGTTGGCATTGAGCCAGACCGATCCGCGCGCCTGCGTCTTTCGCGCGGACGGGTAACCGGCGAAATCCCGGAGGTCGGGCCGCAGCAGATCGAGGACGGCGCTCATGCCGACAGCTCCAGCCGGCGAAGCACGGCCTGCGCGTGCGCCTCGAGCCCCTCGGCGCGAGCCAGCGTCACCGCGCAAGGTCCGATGGCCGCCAGGCCGGCGCGGGTGACCGACTGCGTGCTGATCGCCACCTGGAAACTTGCAACCGATACGCCACTGAACGCGCGTGCAGCGCCATTGGTCGGCAACACATGGTTGGTTCCCGAGCAGTAGTCGCCGAGCGACTCGGGCGCATAGTCGCCGAGGAAGACTGAGCCGGCCGCACGAACCGCGGGTAGCCAGCGCCGCGGATCGCGCAGCGCCAGGATCAGGTGTTCGGGCGCATAGGCGTTGCTGATAGCCAGCGCTTCATCGACGGACGCAACGTGCACCAGGCGGCAGTGTTGCAGCGCAAGGCGCGCGATGTCGGCGCGTGGCAGCGCTTGCAACTGCTGCTCGATCTCGCCCGCCACGGCCTGCAGCAGGGGCTCGCTGTCCGACAGCAGGATGACCTGCGAATCGGCGCCATGCTCAGCCTGCGACAGCAAGTCCGCTGCCACGTGCGCTGGCGGTGCGCCCGCGTCGGCGATGACCAGCACTTCGGACGGACCGGCGGGCATGTCGATGGCCGCGCCGTCGTCGCTCGCCGCCACCTGCAGCTTCGCTGCCGTCACATAGCGATTGCCAGGTCCGAACACCTTGTCGCAGGCCGGAATCGATTCGGTGCCGAAGGCCATTGCTGCGATCGCCTGGGCGCCACCAACCGTGAAGACGCGAGCGATGCCGCACAGGCGCGCCGCCGCGAGCACCGCTGGGTCGGCCTTGCCGTCAGACCGTGGCGGCGTGCACAACACGACCTCCGCGCATCCAGCCAGTTGCGCTGGCACGCCGAGCATCATGACCGTAGAAGGTAGCGGGGCCGAACCAGCGGGAATGTAAAGCCCGACTCGGCCGATGCCGCGCAAGATGCGACCGCAACGCACGCCAGGCGCCGTGTCGACCTCGAACTCCTGCGGCGCGCCGGCTTCATGCCAGGCGATGAGTCGTTGCCTGGCTTCGACCAGCGCAGTTTGCAATTCGTCTGGAATCGCAGCGCAGGCCTCGTCGATGGCGTCTGCCGAGACCTCCAGGGTTGCCACCTCGACGCCATCGAAGCGCCGCGTCAGCGCGCGCAGGGCGCCGTCGCCATCAGCGCGCACCTGCGAGATGATCCGGGCGACATCGGATCCAAGCTCGGCCGACGCGGCTTGCGACGGACGTTGCATCACGTCTATGCGTTCGCTTGCAGACAAGCCGACCCACCGGATGGTCTTCATGCCAGCATCTGCTCCACCGGCAACACCAACAGTCCGAACGCACCTGCCCGCTTCATGTCTTCCAACCGTTGCCAGGTCATCGCCGTGCGACAGAGCGCCTGCAGCGACACCTCCTCGTTGCGTCCCTCGATGGTCGTCACGGTTGGCGGTTCTGCATCGCCGAGCAACTTCAAGATTTCCGGCAGGGCGCTGCGACGGGCCTGCAGCAGCAACAGCTTGCTGGCCTTCAGGCTGAGCACGCCGTCCAGCCGACGTAGCAGCATGGCCGCCAGGTCGGCGCGCACGTCGCCGAAGGCCGTCGCGGGACCGGCAAGCACGGCCTCGCTCTCCAGCACCACCGCCGCCTCGCGCAACTGGTTCGCTATCAGCGTGGCACCCGACGAAACCAGGTCGCAGATGCTTTCTGCCTTGCCCAGGCGAGGTGCTATCTCGACCGATCCGCTGAGCACGACCGGTTCGGCGTCCACTGCGTTGTCACGCAACCAGGCGGCGAGCAGGTGCGGATAGCTGGTGGCGATGCGGGTGCCTGCCAGCGATTGCGGTCCCTGCCAGTTCCATTCCGCGGGTACCGCTATGGACAGCCGGCACTGCCCGAAGCCAAGCGTCCTCAGCACGGCGAAACCCGAGGGCTGGCTGGCGGCGATGCGCCCGGCTGCCTGTTCGTCGAGGACATTTCGCCCCACGATGCCCAGGTCGCAGACGCCTTCGGCGATCAAGCCTGGGATATCGTCGTCGCGGACCAGCAACAGGTCGATGGGCAGCGATTCGCCATAGCAGAACAGGCGGTCGCGACTTTCACGAAAACTCAGCCCGGCGCGCGCCAGCAAATCGCGCGCCGGCTCGGAGAGTCGGCCGGATTTCTGGATGGCAATGCGCAGTCGATCGTGCGTCCGCATGACGCGGGTTCCTTTTCTTGGGGGTGAGTCAGGAGGAGCGTTCGGAGTGCTTGTTGCCGGAAGCGAGCAGGCGTTCGGCGGCAAGCCGGTAGCCTCCTGCGCCGAGGTCCAGGCAGCGCGCCACGCGCCCGGTGGTGGTCACGCTGACCCCGGTGCGGTCGTGGATTTCGCGGTAGGCGATCCCTTCCAGAAGCAAGGGCACCACCCGCCATCTGTCGGCGATGGCTTCCAACTCGGCTGGCGTGCACAGGTCCTCCAGCAGCGCGCGCAGTTCTCCGGCGCTGCGCATCGCGAGTACGGCTTCGATCAGGCCGCCGAGGGCATCGGTGCGGGCGTCGCGCGGAGCCGTGGCGAGGGCGTCTTTTCGTTTCATTGAGCTAATGTAACAGCGTGCTATTACATAATCAAGGGTCGGACCGTAGCCTTTAACGAAAAGCCTAGCTAAGGTGTGGCAACGGTTGGGGAGACACGCGCGCGTGACAGCGGCTTTTCGAGTCTTTTGGGTGCTCCTGCTGGCATTCAGCGGTTTCGGCTCGGCTTGGGCGGGCGGGGCCCGCGCGGTACTAACGCCCGGCCTCACCAACCTGGACCTGTCGCCCCACGTCCGGTATCTCGTCGACCAGGACGGCGCCGCGGATGCGTCGAGCATGTTCCAGGCGGCCAGCCAGGGTCGTTTCAAGCCCCTGCCCAACGGCAACGCCACCTTCGGATTCCGCGACGGCGCCTACTGGTTCCATACCCGCCTGTTCAACCAGGGTAACAATGAGGAACGCTGGCTGCTGGTCCTGCAATATTCGCTGCTCGACAACGTCGATGTGTACATGCGCTTCCCCGATGGCAGGGTCGACCATCTCGCCAGCGGAGACAAACTGCCGTTCTCGGCTCGGTCGATCCGTTATCGCCACCCTAATTTCTGGGTTGAACTGCCGCAGCGGACCGAAGTGGAACTGCTGGTCCGCGCGCAGAGCGAGAGTTCCATGCAGGCGCCGCTGCACCTGTACACGTTTGGCGCATTCGCCGAGATGGAACGGGATGCGCAACTGGGCATCGGCATCTACGACGGCATCCTGCTGGCGTTATTCTTCTACAACATGGTGCTCTGGCTTTCGCTGCGCGACAGCAGCCATTTCTGGTACATGTGCCACCTCGCCGGCTTTGGCATGGTGCTGTTCTGCCTCAATGGCCTGGCCTTCGAGTACCTGTGGCCATCGTCGCCCTGGCTCGCCAATCACGCGATCCCGCTGGCAATGTCCTTTTCGCAGATGGCGATGCACCAGTTCGCGCGCCTATTCCTGGAACTCAAGGAGCGATGGCCGCTCGGCGACAAGATCTCGCTGGCATTTATTGCGTTCTACGGACTGGTCGCGCTCGCTTCATTCTGGACCGATTACCGGACGTCCGTGCAACTTGGCACCTACGGCGTTTTCCCCGGCGTGCTCGCGGTGGTCTACCAGACCTTCCATGCCATCCGCCGCGGTTACCGGCCGGCACGGCTGTTCCTTGCCGCCTGGACGATGTTGCTGGTCGGGACGGCCATGTACGCCTCGGTGTCGTTCGGCCTGTTGCAGAAGAACATCGTCACCGAGTACGGCATCCAGTTCGGCTCGGCGATGGAGATGATCCTGCTTTCCTTCGCACTCGCCTATCGCTATGCCAACCTGCGCACCGAAAACGAAAACGTGGTGCGCGAAGCCAACGAACTGCTCGAACGCAATGTGTCGCGGCGCACCGCCGAACTCAGCGCGGCGCTCGAGCAGCTGGCCGATGCCAATGTCCGGCTGCGCGAATCCAATCGCCGCGACGTGCTGACCGGCATGTTCAACCGGAGGCATTTCCGGGATGTATTCGAGGAGATGCTGCAGCAGGCGGCGGAGACCCGGCAGCCGATCAGCCTGTTGCTGATAGACCTGGACCACTTCAAGCAGGTCAATGACGACTTCGGCCACCTCGCCGGCGACGAATGCCTGCGCACGCTGGCGCGCAACCTCAACGATTGCCTGGCGCCGGAGACAGCCGTGATCGCGCGCTTCGGCGGCGAGGAGTTCGTAGTCGTGCTGCCGGGCGTGGCAGCAGCGCGTGCAATGGAAATTGCCGAGCGCATCAGGCAGCAGATCAGCTCGATGCCGGTGCGTTATGCCGGCAAGGACATCGTCATGACTGCCAGCATTGGCGCCTACAGCGTGCCCGCCGGCCTCGGCGTCACCGTGGACGACGTGCTGCACCGGGCGGACGACGCGCTGTACGCCGCCAAGCACGCCGGTCGCAACCGAGTGCACGCGGCTGCCTGAAAGCGCGCTGGATCAGAGTGCGGCGCGGGCCGCGCTCAGGATTTCGCCCTGCTCCACCAGGCTCACCGCGAGCGCCACTTCGGCATCCATGGCGCGATCGCTTTCCATGAACGGGATGTCCAGGCGCAGCCGCGCCAGTGCCGCCGAAACGGCGCGCCCAGGCTGGAACTCTCCGGCCTGCGCCAGCTCGGCGCGCAAGGCCTCCACTTCCTGCAGGAACTGCGCGCGCTCGGGCGAACCGGGCAAGGGCGCGCCCTGCACTTTCGCCGCCAGCAACTCGGCGTCGCCGGCACGCGCGACGGTGCGGGCGGCGTTGATCATGTCGCGCCGGTAATCGAGCGCCTGCGCGGCGGTATACAGCTCCAGCGCGAGCACACGGCCCAGGTCGCGACTCATCTCGAGCACGTGGCGCGCTTCGTTCGCGCCCATGGACACGTGGTCCTCGGCATTGGCGCTGGTCGGAATGGAATACACCGACGCCGGATGCGCGCGGCTGCACAGGTCGTTGACAATGGCAGCGGCCGTGTACTGCACGATCATGAAGCCCGAATCGGTGGCGTCCTCGTTGCCGATCAGGAACGCGGGCAAGCCATCGTTGGTCGCGGGATCGACCAGCTTGTTGGTGCGGCGCTCGGAGATGCTCGCCAGCACCGGGATGGCGGCTTTCAGGTAGCTCATGGCCAAGGCCAGCGGCATGCCGTGGAAGTGGCCGGCGGAAACGACCTGGTCTTCGATATTGCGC
>JANPDF010000081.1:0-1983 GCA_031431355.1 Gammaproteobacteria bacterium | reverse complement strand
CGAGATGGGCTCCTTGGCGATCTTGAGCACCTTGCGGATCTTGTCTTCCGGCATCTCCATCTTCTTGGCGAGTTCTTCAGGCGTGGGTTCGCGACCCATTTCCTGCAGCATCTGCCGCGAGATGCGGTTGAGCTTGTTGATCGTCTCGATCATGTGCACCGGGATGCGGATGGTGCGCGCCTGGTCGGCGATCGAGCGAGTGATCGCCTGGCGGATCCACCAGGTGGCGTAGGTCGAGAACTTGTAACCACGGCGGTATTCGAACTTGTCGACGGCCTTCATCAGGCCGATGTTGCCTTCCTGGATCAGGTCGAGGAACTGCAGGCCGCGATTGGTGTACTTCTTGGCGATGGAAATGACCAGGCGCAGGTTGGCCTCGACCATTTCCTTCTTGGCCTTGCGCGCTTTCGCTTCGCCATAGGCCATCGCGCGGTTGATTTCCTTGATGTCGGTCAGACTCAGGAACAGCGCCTTCTCGATGCCGATCAGCTTTTCCTGCTCGCCGACGATCTCGTCCTTGAACTCACGCACGCCCGAGGACCACTTCTGCTTGCGGCGGATTACTTCGTCGGCCCAGGTGAGGTTGGTCTCGTTGCCCGGCCATGCACGGATGAAGTCCTTGCGCGGCATCTTGGCGTTGCGGGTGGCGATGTCGAGGATCTTGCGCTCGTGGTCCTTGATCGAATTCACGACCTCGCGCAGCTTGCGCAGGAACGCGTCCATCTGCACCAGCGGCAGCTTCAGGCGCAGGAACTCGCCAGCCATTTCCTCGCGAATCTTCAGGGTCTTCTTGTCGGACGAACCGTACTTGGCGTGGGTTTTCTGGAACTTGCCGTACAGGTTCTTCAACACTTCCATGCGACGGGCGACTTCGGCCGGATCCGGGCCAGTGTCGACGACGGTGGCTTCCTCGCCATCCTCGCCTTCAACCGCCTCGACCTCGATCTCGATGACGTCTTCGATGATGACTTCGGCAATTTCCTCGACCGGCGGCTCCAGGTCCAGGAAGCCGGTGACCACTTCGGACAGGCGCTTCTTGCCTTCGATGTGCTGGTCGTAGTCCTCGACCAAGAGGCGAATCGACCAGGGAAAACTGGCCAGCGAAGAATGAACCTGGTTAAGTCCTTCTTCTATCCGCTTCGCAATCGCAATCTCGCCCTCGCGGGTCAGCAGCTCGACCGTGCCCATCTCGCGCATGTACATGCGTACGGGATCGGTGGTGCGGCCGCCTTCGGTATCGAGCGCCGTCAACGCGGCCGCGGCTTCCTCGGCGGCGACAGTGTCGTCCTCGGTGCGCGTGGGCGTGGCGTCGGAGAGCAGCAGCGTTTCGGCATCCGGCGCAACTTCATGCACCTCGATGCCCATGCCGTTGATCATGCCGATGATGTCTTCGATCTGCTCCGGATCAACGATGTCGTCGGGCAAGTGGTCGTTGACCTCGGCATAGGTCAGGTAACCCTGCTCCAGGCCCTTGCTGATCAGCAGCTTGATTTCGTTCTGTTGCGCCGGACGATCTGTGGCCATGGAATCTGCCGAAAGGAAGGGGATCAAAGGAACCACATAGTATATAGGCCTGCGCAGGCGTAGTCCATGCGCTTGATTTATAAGGCTTTCATGTTGGTGTCAGCTAGACAGACGGAAAGTGACCGGGCCGTCGTTGCACAGGCTCACCATCATATGGGCGCCAAACTCCCCGCTTTCAACCCGCGGGTGGCGCTCGCGGCAGATCGCCAGCAGGCGATCGAACCAGCGGCGGCCGGCCTCCGGCGGCGCGGCCGAGGTGAAACTGGGGCGCATCCCCTTATCGGTGTCGGCGGCCAGGGTGAACTGGCTGACCAGCAACAGGTCGCCACCGGTATCGGCCAGCGACAGGTTCATCTTGCCCTGCGCATCGCCGAACACCCGATAGCCGAGCAGACGCTTGGCCATGCGCATGACGCGGGCCTCGTCATCGCCGGGCTCGACCGCCACCAGGGCCAGCAG
>JANPDF010000080.1:0-2292 GCA_031431355.1 Gammaproteobacteria bacterium | reverse complement strand
AAATCGGAGAACAGCGCCGCACCCAGACCGGCAGCCAGCAGAGATTCAAAGGCAGCGATGGTGATTGGCGCGCTCGCCAGGCCGCTGTCGGTTACCAGCAAAGGACGCAGGATTCCCTGGCTGCGACAGACCTCGGCCAGTTCCTTGATGCGCCCGGCACCGAACTTGATGGCAGTTGGGTAGTTCCAGTTGGCGGTGGGGCTCATGCGGATATCTCGTGGCGCAGGTGGAAGGATTTGGGTCGCGTCAGCGTTTCATAACCGACGCGGGACAGGGTAGCGCCGCGTCCGGTGTTCTTGACGCCAGTCCAGGCCAGCGCCGGATCCAGGGCATCGCAGCGATTCATGAACACCGTGCCGGTTTCCAGTTCATCACCGATCCGTTCGGCCGCTTCCAGGTCGCTGGTCCAGACCGATGCAGTGAGCCCGAACTCGCTATCGTTCATCAAGGCGATTGCCTCGTCATCGTTGTCGACGGCCATGATGCCAACAACCGGACCGAAACTTTCGTCGCGCATCACAGACATCCGGTGGTCGACATCGACCAAGACCTGCGGTGCCAGATACGCCGATCCAGGTTGGTCAGCCGGAAAGGCGGCAGGATCGATCAGCGCCGTGGCGCCCATCGCCACTGCTTCGGCAATCTGTCCACGGACGAATTCTGCCGCGGCTGGCTTGATCACCGGGCCCAAGGTTGTTTCCTCTTCCAGCGGATTGCCCAGCACGTACTCGCGGGTGAGCTTGACGAAGCGTTCGACAAAGGCGGGATAGATGCGCCGGTCGACATAGATGCGTTCGATGCCGCAGCAACTCTGCCCGGAGTTGAAGAAGCTGCCATCAACCAGATTTTCAACGGCGTGATCCAGATCGGCGTCGGCGCGAACATAGGCCGGGTCCTTGCCGCCAAGCTCGAGGCCAAGCCCGAGGAATCGACCGACCGCCGCAGTCTCCATCGCCTTGCCGCCGGAAACCGAGCCCGTGAAGTTGACCTGATGCACGCGACCGGAGGCGATGATCGCGGCAGTTTGCGCATGGTCGAGTACGAGGTTCTGGAACAGTCCGACCGGCAATTTCGCGCGACGAAATGCTTCGGCGAAGCGCTCGCCTACCAGCAAGGTTTGCGTGGCGTGTTTCAGGATCACGCTGTTGCCGGCCATCAAGGCTGGAATTATCGAATTGACGGCGGTGAGGTACGGATAATTCCAGGGCGCGATGACCAGAACCGTGCCGAGCGGCTCGCGTTTCACCCGGCGCTTGAATCCTGCCTTGGGTCCGGGATCCACCGCGGCGAGTGCTTCAGGCGCTATCGCGATCATGTAGCGGGCGCGTTCTTCAAAGCCGCGCAACTCGCCAGCGCCGTAGCGAACCGGACGACCCATCTGCCAGGCCAGTTCGGGAACGATCTCCTCGCGCATCGACACCATTGCATCGACTGCCGCCGTGCAAATGGCGGCGCGTTCCGCCAACGGCACGCGCTTCCACCGGGCTTGCGCCTGGCTGGCGGCATCCAGCGCACGCTCTATGTCGGCCGCCTGCGCACAGTCCCGTTCCGCGTAGATCCGACCGTCGACCGGCGAGATCAATTGCATCTTGGTGCTCATGTATTCCTCAGCATCGTTCAAAGCCGCGGCGGAGTTCCCAATCGGTCACTCGACGGTCGTATTCCATCTGTTCCCAGTCTGCGGTATGCGCGTAGTGTTCGATCACCTCGTCGCCGAAAGCCCGCCGCAACATGGCCGATCCGCGCAGGGCGGCTGTCGCGCCGCGCAGGGTCTTCGCTACTTCGGGCAAGCTGTCGCCGTAATACGCGTCGCCCTCGAACGGTGGGTCGAGCGTCAACTGCTCATCGATCCCGGCCAGGCCGGCAGCGATCAGCGCGGCGAACGCCAGGTAGGGATTCAGGTCGGCGCCGCCGATCCGACATTCAATACGGATGCTCTTGCCGCCTTCGGCGCAGAGCCGGAAGCCGGCGGTGCGGTTGTCGCGGCTCCATATCGCCCGGGTCGGCGCGAAGGTGCCGACCTGGAAGCGCTTGTAGGAATTTATGTATGGCGCGAGGAAGGCGGTGATATCCGGTGCGTACTTGAGTTGGCCGGCAACCCAGTGCCGCATCAGCGGCGACATGGTGAACTCGGCGTCGGCGTCGTAAAAAAGCGCCTTGCTGCCATCGAGGCTCCAGAGCGAATTGTGGATGTGGCTGCTCGAACCCGCCAGGTCATTGCGCCACTTGGCCATGAAGGTAATCGCCTTGCCCTGCAGCAGGGCAATCTCCTTGCAGGCGTGCTTGATGATG
>JANPDF010000079.1:0-14768 GCA_031431355.1 Gammaproteobacteria bacterium | reverse complement strand
GCCGCGGGCAATACCCTGGTGCTCAAGCCCTCGGAGATCACGCCGCTCACGTCCTTGCGATTCTTCGAGCTGATCGCGGACCTGTTGCCGGAGGGCGTCGCCAACATCGTCTTCGGTCGCGGCGAGCAGGTCGGCCAGCCGCTCGTTTCTGCCGACCCGGTGCGCATGATTTCCCTGACCGGCTCGATCGCCACGGGCCAGAAAATGCTGGAAGTCGCGGCCAGGACGCTGAAGCGTACGCACCTGGAACTGGGCGGCAAGGCGCCGGTGATCATCTTCGACGACGCCGACATCGAGGCCGCCATCGAGGGCATCCGGACCTTCGGCTACTACAACGCCGGCCAGGACTGCACCGCGGCAGCGCGCATCTACGCGCAGGACGGCAAGTACGAGAATTTCGTCGCCGACCTGGCCTCGGCCGTGTCCGGCATCAAGCGCGGCACGCAGGACGAGGAGGGGGTCGAACTCGGCCCGCTGGTCTCGGCGGCGCATCGCGACCGCGTTGCCGGCTTCCTCGATCGCGTGCGCGACAGCGCGCACCTGGAAGTGGTCACCGGCGGCAAGCCGGCGGTCGGCGCCGGCTTCTTCTTCGAGCCGACCGTGGTTGCCGGCGCGACGCAAGCCGACGAGATCGTGCGTCGCGAGGTGTTCGGTCCGGTGGTCTCGGTCAGCCGTTTCAGCGACGTCGAGCAGGCCATCGCCTACGCCAACGACAGCGATTACGGGCTGGCCTCCTCGGTGTGGACTTCCGACATCGGCAAGGCCATGCGCGTCAGCGCCGAATTGCAGTATGGCTGCACCTGGGTCAATACCCATTTCATGCTCGCCAGCGAGATGCCGCACGGCGGCGTCAAGAAATCCGGCTATGGCAAGGATATGTCCATGTACGGACTCGAGGATTACACTTCGGTCCGGCACATCATGATCAAGCACTGATCGGGAGCAGGGCGTGGTCGTCAGCAAGCGGGTCGTCGCAGGCATCGCCGGCATGATGATCACTACCCAAGCGATGGTGGCGGCATGGGCGGTATGGCTTTCCAAGCAATCGTCTCATTTCAAGAATGAAAAGCCACGCTTCGGCGGGTCTTCTCCTGTATGCGGCACAAGCGCCCGGCAGAATGACACCCGCCGCCTATGCAAAGCAGCCGGCAGAAAACCGGCTACATTAAGCCCGGACTCCAATCAGCTCCGCTACTGAAAGCGGAGGGCGTCGGACTTCTAACCGGGCGCTAGTGATTTGACCTACCTATGGAAGAAAAGCTTGGAGGATTAAGTAAATGAAACAAAAAGTTGGCCAAATACACTTGGCAATATTGCTTCTGATGACCTCTGGTTGCGTATTTGCCCAGGACAAACACTACTATCAGACAGATTTTTCCAAGGAAGAGTTTGCCGAGCGGCGGACGAAACTATTTGAGAAAATCGGCAAAAATGCCATTGCAGTCATTCAGGGCGCGAAGGGAACTGCTGATTTCAATATCTTTCGGCAGTCGAACGAATTCTATTACCTGAGTGGTCTTGAAACGCCTCACGCTTATCTTCTGTTGGACGGGAGCAATCAGAAGACAACTCTATATCTTTCTCACAAAGATGCCGATAGAGAGCGCAATGAGGGCGAAATATTTTCGGTCGAAGATGCAGATTTAATAAAGGAACTGACCGGAATTGACCAAGTGCGAAGCATCGAATCGTTATCACTTGATTTGGTCGGAAAGGGATTGCTCCGCCCGCCGGCATCGCTTCTTTACACGCCTCTCAGTCCGGCGGAAACGGGAACCGACAGCCGCGATGAGCTATTGAACGAACAAGCTCGCGTTTCATCCAATCCGTGGGACGGACTGCCTTCGAGAGAGGCTCGCTTTCGGGAACTATTGAGTTTGCGCGCACCGCAATTTGAAGTACGCGATCTTTCGCCGATTTTGGATGCACTTCGAAATATCAAGTCAAGAAAGGAAATTGATGTAATTCGCAGAGCGACCGAAATTGCAGGTTTGGCCATCATCGAATCAATGCGTTCGACCGAACCCGGAGTTCATGAATATCAGCTCGATGCCGCCGCGAAATACATTTTCTATCTGCACGGAGCACGTGGCGACGGTTACGCTTCGATCATTGGTGGCGGTTCAAACGCATACTTCGGACACTATTTCCGAAAGACGGACAGGTTGAACGACGGCGATCTGGTGTTGATGGATTATGCTCCCGACTACCGTTATTACACGAGCGATGTAACCCGTATGTGGGCGGTGAACGGAAAATTCAATCAGGAACAGCGCGAGTTGTATGGTTTTATCCTGGCTTATCGTGACGCGCTTTTTAAGCATATTCGCCCCGGTGTAACTTCGGATCATGTGCTTGATTCAGCCGCCAAAGATATGGAAAAGTATCTGGTCGGTAAAACATTCGTCAAGCCTGTGCACTTGAACGCCGTTAAGGCCGGTTTGAAATTTCGCGGGCATTTTCAACATCCGGTTGGAATGGCTGTCCATGATGTCGGCGTTGTTCGCGGCGTGCCTTTGCAATCGGGAATGGTTTTTACGATTGATCCGATGATCTGGATTCACGAAGAAAAGCTTTATATCCGAATCGAAGACGTTGCCGTCGTTACAGCCGATGGGGTTGAGAATCTGAGTGCTTTTGTTCCATCGACGATAGAGGATATTGAGCGGACGATGATGGAAAAGGGCTTGATTCAGTTTCGACCTGCGACGTCCCGCCAGGGCAGCAACTAGCTGTTGCTGCTCAGCTGCACTTTTGACGCCAGTTATTAGCGGGGAGATTACCCCAGCCCGTGTCAGTCCAGCGTCTGGATCAGCTGCATCGGCAACCCGAGATAGCGCCAGCGGCCGTCGGTGGCGCGCCGGCAGGCGGGCACCGGCGGGCCTCCGCCGAGGGCCTGCCATTGCCGGCCGGACTTGGACTTGAACGCTTCGGGATCCGGCAACGTGCCGGGTACGAACTCGCTCCGCGGCGGGCAGTCCAGGTGGGCATCGAGCAAGCCGTCGCGCCAGTGGGCCGTGTCGCCGTCGAGCAGGCGCGACGCCCGGATGCCAGTGGCGCGCCCCGGGCCGGCGTCGCGCGCCACCGCGGCCGTGCGCGCATCGAGAATCCACACGCCGCCCAGGCCGTGGACCCGCAGTTGGCTGCTGCCATCCGCGTGGGTCTGCACGTGCAGCGCGGTCGATTCGTCGATGCCGAATCCGAACGGCGTCTGCGTGTCCAGCAACAAGCGCAGCAGGCGTCCCTCGCGCCCGCGTTGGAAGAAATGGGTGTCGACCACACCCAGGTCGAAGGTCCGCAATCCGCCGGACGGCCGATAGGTCAACTGGTCGGTGGGTGCGTTGAGGACGCACGCCTGGCTCATCGGACAGCCGGGGGCGTTGATCTCGGCAGCGAGCGCGCCATGGCGCAGCGCATGGTCGCTGCTGCCATTGCTGACCATCGGGATCGCTCCGCCTGCATTGCCCGATTGCACCGCCGTGCCAGCGCTGGTGCCGCCCAGCGGCACCCCGGCGTCAACGCGCTGGAGCAGTAGCTCGGCCAATGCGGTGAACCGACCGTCGTCGCTCTGCAGGCTGCGCAGGGTCAGTGATTGATCGCCGCCGTTGATGAAGAAGGCGTCGGCCGACGCGACCATGGCGCGCAACTTGTCCGGGTGTTCGCACAGATCCTGTTGATACGCCGCCAACTCGGGATAGCGTGCGGCACGCGCATAGGCGCCGTTCCACGCGAAGCGCAGATTGTCGAGCTCGCGGCAATCGTGGGCGCGCACGAATCCCGGCTCCAGCGGCAGCCACTGCACCTCAGCCCCGGCTTGTTCGAACAGCGACAAGTAGTAATCGACCGAACCGAACACGTCATAGGACGACGCAGTCAGCACCAGCACGCGCGGCTTGCCGCTGCGCGCCCGGCGCAACGGGCTGTTGGCGGCAAGGGCGACGAAATCCCGATATAACGCCTGGGCCTTGGTGTCGCTGCCGTCCAGGTAGACCAGGTCGCGGCGGGTCTGGCCGTCATCGCGCAACGGGCGTACCTCGAAGGCGTTGTCGAACAGCTGCAGTTCGTCCTCGGTCAGAACCAGATCCTGCAAATGCTCATGCCATTCCGTCTCGCCAAACACTCGGCCCTGCAGGCGTGGCCGCAGCGCGTCAAATTGCTGGAACAACGCCTGCCTGCGCACCTCGCCACCATTCCAGCGCGGCAGCGCGTACAACGCATCCCGCTGCGCCTTGTCAAATTGGAATTGGTTGCCCTCGAGGGCCTGGGCTTGGCCGAATGCGCGCGCTGCCGCCTCGCGCTTTTCGGGAAGGCATTGCATGCGATCGGTGCTGGTGCACACCGGATCGGCCCCGCCGCCGATCAGCCAGAGCTCCCTGGCTTGCGCGGTGCTGGCAGTCATGGCCAGGAGCAGCAATGCGATCGTGCCCAGGTTGCGGCGAACTTCGGTGGGCCGGGCCGTTACCGATGCAAGGGCGGAAGGACGGGACATCGCGGGCTGCCGGCATCGTCGGGAGGCCAGCTTAAACGTACCGCAGCCGGTTTGCTCAAGAGCGCCAACAAAGACCAGAACCATGGCATCACCATCGTGCTGCGCGCGATCGAAGTCCCGCTGCGCATCCTGGTTCCGACCAAGGTCACCCGCACCACGCTGCAGAACGCGGCCTCGATCGCCGGCCTGGTGATCACCACCGCAGCGATGGTGGTGGAAGTGCCGAAGAAGGAAAAAGCGATGGGCGGCGGCCACGGCGGCGGCACGGGCGGCATGGAGTTCGAAGTCACACGCAAGCTGGTGAGGTTGGGCCGAAGTCCAAAGCCAGCGCCCCGAAGCGACGTCACTGTCGCGCCGGCGCCAACGTTCGGCCGCGTGATGGCGATCACAAGACCAGGCTGACCAAAAGATTTTTCTATTTCCCAGGCATGCTGGCCCGCCCTGCGCGATGACTTCGGAGTCGAGCGCTAGACAACCGCAGGAGCGATGGCTTGTGCCTTGCATTTGGCGCGCTGCTGTGACCAGACTAGGCTCGCCCGGGACAGGTCGGAGCAGTCGGTGGCCAATTTCGAAACGCGCATTCTGTGACCGACGGTCCGCTGAATCCCGCGCCTGCACTCGAGCCGACGCTGCCGCGCGAGGCTTATGTCTCGGCTGCGATCTTCGACTGCGAGCGTGAGCGGATCTTCGCGCGCGAATGGGTGCTGGTCGGTCGCGAGGAATCGGTCCCCTCGGAAGGCGACTACCTCGATGTCGACGTGCTGGGCGAATCGGTGCTCATCGTGCGCGGCGAGGGCGGGATACTTCGAGCCTTCTTCAACGTCTGCCGCCATCGCGGCTGCACCGTGGTGCTCAAGAAGAAATGCGAGGGCGCGATCGAGGGCGTGCCCGTGCCCGGTCGCACGGGAAAATCGATCCGCTGCCCGTATCACTCCTGGATCTACGCGCTCGACGGTTCGCTGCGCTCGGCTCCCTTCGTTGAAGATGCACTTGCCGGGCGCAAACAGGAGTTCGGGCTGCATCCCGCCGGACTCGAGACCTGGGGCGGATTCATTTTCGTGAACCTCGATCCCGAGGGCGCGCAGGCGCGCGGCCATACGCTCGAGTCGCAGTCGGGCGTGTTCATGCAGCGACTCAGAAACTATCCGCTGGCCGATCTCCGGTTGGGCCGCCGCATTGTTTATGACGTGGCATGCAACTGGAAAGTGATTCTCGAAAACTACAACGAGTGCTACCACTGCGGCGGTGTGCATCCGGAGCTATGCAAGGTGGTGCCCGCCTTCCGCCAGAGCAGCGGCGTGGCGCTCGACTGGGAAAATGGCGTGCCGCACCGCGAAGGCGCCGTGACCTTCACCGCCAGCGGCCAGACCGCGCGCGCACCTTTCCCCGGGCTCGACGCCAACGAGCTGATCAAGCACAAGGGCGAGCTGATCTATCCCAACTTCATGATCTCCGCGTCGATGGACCACATCGCAGCCTTCACGATCTTTCCGCGCGATGCCGGTCACACCACGGTCATCTGCGACTTTCTTTTTCATCCGACACAGATGGCCCAGCCCGGCTTTGATCCGGCTGATGCGGTCGATTTCTGGGACGTCATCAATCGCCAGGACTGGGCGGTGTGTGAAGGAGTCCAGCGGGGGATGAGCTCCCGCCGCTTCACGCACGGCTATTACGCACCCATGGAGCGCGCGAGCCTCGACATACGACATTACATTGCACAGCGGATGGGCGACGTGGTAAGTGTGCCGAAGCCAGCCGCACCGGGGCGCCGCTGATGCGTTGCGACTACGAATACATCGTGCTCGGACTCGGCGGACTTGGCAGCGCAGCTGCCTACTGGCTGTCGCGGCGCGCCGGTGGCGATGTGCTCGGACTCGAACAGTTCGAGCTGGGACACGTACGCGGCGAATCGCAGGACCATTCGCGCATCATCCGCCTTTCGTATCACGCGCCGAACTACATTGCGCTGGCGAAACGCGCTTACCAATGCTGGGACGAGGTCTCGCGCGAGAACGGCGAGCCGCTTGTGCTCATCACCGGCGGCCTCGATCTCGGGCCACGCCAAAGTGCGATCCCGCTCGGGGCCTACTCCGAGAGCATGACCGCGGCCGGCGTCCCGTTCGAGACTCTGGACGCCGACGAGATCATGCGGCGCTGGCCCTCGTTCCGGCTGACCGACGATATCCACGGCCTGTATCAGCCGATGGGCGGCATCGCGATGGCCGCCCGCGGCAACGCAGCACACCAACGCCTGGCGCGCGAGCACGGAGCCACGCTCACCGATTGCACGGGCGTCGAGCGGATCGAAGCGCTGCCGGATGGAACCTTCGCCGTCACCGCAGGCGGCGTGCGCTACGGCTGTCGGCGGCTGGTTATCGCTGCCGGTCCCTGGTCGAACGCCGCACTGGCGCATTTCGCGCAGAGACTCCCGCTCGTGGTCACGCGGGAGCAGGTGACGTACTTCAAGTCGCCGCATCTGGAAAAATTCGCGCCGGACCGCTTCCCCGTCTGGATCTGGATGGATGACCCGTGCTACTACGGATTTCCCGTCTTCGGCGAAGCGGCCACGAAGGTGGCGCAGGACGCCGGCGGCAAGCCCACCACTGCCCAGACGCGCGATTTCGAATCCGACCCGGAGAACGCCGCGGGCGTGGTGCGATTCCTGGAGCGCTATCTTCCGGATGCACTCGGTCCGGTGCACTACACCAAGACCTGCCTGTACACGCTCACGCCCGATCGCGACTTCGTGATCGACACCTTGCCCGGTCATGCCGGTGTGAGCCTGGCTATAGGTGCCGGGCACGCGTACAAGTTTGCCTCGGTGATCGGACGCATTCTTTCCGAATTCGCGATTGACGGCGCAACATCATCCGATGTGTCGGCGTTCCAACTCAGCCGCCCCGTGCTGCAGTTGGACAATCCCCCCGTGAACTACATGGTGTAGACCGATTGCCACTGAACTGAAGGGCGACAACGCAGGGTCCGGCAAGGCGGCAGCGCTGATGTCCGCGCGTCCGGCCATGGGATTGCGCGACCTTGTGATGTTCTGCGTGGTCACCGGGATCAGCGTGCGCTGGATCGGTACCGCGGCGGCGGCGGGCCCTTCCGCCATCACAATCTGGCTGGGGGCGTGGTTGCTGTTTTACCTGCCCTTGCTTGCGGCCGTGCTCGAACTTTCTTCGCGCTTCAGCGACGGTGACGGCGGCATCTATCACTGGAGCCAGCGCGTGCACGGTGAATGGGCCGGATTCATGACCGGGTGGACATACTGGAACTGCAACCTCCCGTTCTATCCGTCGATACTCCTGTTTGCCGCCGGCGCGGCGGCGTACCTGTTCAGCGACGACGCGGTCAAACTCGCGGCGAACCCCGGCTACGTGGTTGGTTTCTCGGTGGCCGCGATGTGGATAGCCACCTTGCTCAACGTGTTTGGATTGCGCATCGGCAAATGGCTGCACAACTTCGGCGCGATCGGCAATTGGCTGCCGGTCCTTATCTTCTTCGTGCTGGCGCCGATCGCCTGGTTCCGCTATGGCTCCGCGACTACGTGGACGCCGGGCGCGTTCGTGCCGCATACCAATTTGCGCGAGATGATTTTCTGGACAGGCCTGGTCTTCGCGCTCTCGGGATTGGAAGCCTCCGCTTTCCTGCGCAGCGAGGTGACGGATTTCAAGCGGCTTTTTCCCAGGGCGCTGATCATCGGCGGCGCGTTAGTGGTGACCGGCTATGTCTTGGGCACCGTCGCCATCCTGGTCATCCTGCCGGCGCAGCAAGTGTCCAGCCTCGGCGGCATCATGGAGACCGTGGTTGCCGGAACGCAGCGTCTAGGCTGGGGCGGACTGGTGCCCGTCATGGCGGCGCTGCTGGTGCTCGCGAACGTGGGCGCGGTGGGCGCCTGGCTCACCGCGTCGGCAAGACTGCCGTTCCTGGCCGGCATCGACCGCTATCTGCCGGAGCGCTTCGGGCGGATTCATCCGCGCTGGGGAACGCCGCACGTCGCATTCCTCTGGCAGGCCGTGTTCGCGACCGGCTTCATCCTGCTCGCCCAGGCCGGCTCTACCGTCGCCGGCGCCTACCAGATCCTGATTAGCATGAGCATCATTTCGTATTTCATGCCCTACCTGTTCACCTTCGTCGCGGTCCTGCGGGTGCAGCGCCTGCCGGCTGCGCCCAATGTCATCCGACCGCCGGGTGGCCGCGCGACGGCAACCGTCCTGGCATCGGTGGGACTCGTCGTGACTTTCGCCTCGATGTTGCTCGCTTGCGTGCCGGACGCCGCCGAGCCGAACAAGGCGCTGGCGGTGATCAAGGTCGTGGGCAGCATGGTGCTGCTGGTGGCGATCGGGCAGGTTGTTTACTGGCGTGGCGCACGTCAGCGGCGGCTCCGCCCACCGGGCTGACGCCGCTACTTCGGTTGCGCTCGCAACGTCGCCCAGACTGCGACCTCGCACAGGTGCACCAGCATCAGAATCCAAGTCGCGAAGATGAGAATGAGTAGGCCAGAGACGAGGCTCGGGGTGCTTCCAAACCGTCGCTTCAACGCGTTGTAGAAACGCCCATCAGCACCCTGCCGAATCCGTGCAGCACCGATGTCGAGGGCAATTGCTGGGAGGGTGACCACTAGTGGTCAAGATTCCATACAACCATTATTCCAAGCCGGGGGATCCAACAGTTAGCCCGACGAGCAGACGACCACCTTGCAATGCAGGATACAAGCACAAGTGGGCCGATAGGGCTAAAGTCCCATGGCCGGCACCGGCCCAGAGTAGGCACGATGGCTCGTTGCCTTCGTGAATCCTCGGTGATCTCATTTGGGAGCCGTGCCATGGGTCATTCGCAATTGCCCCCCGCGACCTGATGCGTCCACTTTGGCTCATCGCCCGCCTGGCGGCGGCGCTCGCGGCTTGTTCCAGACCCGCTTTGTCCACGGTGCCCGCTGCGCCTGCCGCCTCCGCTGTAGTGGAGGCTGCGGACAGCATCCTGGACCGGGCGAAAAAAGTCGTGCTCGCAAGGTCGGGCTGAGGCCGCGCCCGTGGGCGCTGTCCTCTAGCGCGACCGTAACGCGTTGGTACTTCTGACATCCGTGTGGACGGGCAAGGAGAACGGCAATGACACTTACGCGGCGCTCTTTCCTGATTGCCCCGACGGCGCTGGCCGCCACCACGCTGCTGCCAACCCGGCTGCTGGCCGCTGTTGCCGCCGAGACCCCGGCACTGCCTGATCTTTCCAGTTGGCAAAGCGTTCGCGCGCAGTTCTCGCTCGATCCGGCCTATTCGCACTTCGCCAGCTTCTTCATCGCCAGCCATCCGGCGCCAGTGCATGCCGCGATCGAGGGCTACCGGCGCGCCATGGACCGCAATCCCTTTCTGGTGATCGAGAAGGGCCTGTTCGAGGGCGAGGCAGACAACGTGCCCTTGCAGGTGCAGACCGAGATCGCCGATTATCTTGGCGCCCGTGCCCAGGACGTCTGCCTGACCGGCAATACCACCACCGGCCTGGCGCTGGTCTACCATGGCCTGCCGCTGCAGCCGGGCGACGAGGTCCTGTGCACCACGCACGATCACTACTCGCACCATGAGTCGATCCGCCTTGCCACCGAGCGCGCCGGCGCAAGCATGCGCAAGATCAAGCTGTTCGACGAAGCGGCCGCCGCCAGCACCGAGTCGATCATCGCCGAGCTGCTCAAGGGCATCGGCCCGAAGACGCGCGTGGTCGGCCTGACCTGGGTGCATTCGGCCAGCGGCATCCGCCTGCCGATCCGCGACATTGCGGCGGCGTTACGCGCGCGCAGCGGCACAGCGCTGACGCTGGTCGTGGACGGCGTGCACGGTATCGGTTCGACCGATGAAACGATCGCGACGATGGGCTGCGATTATTTTTGCGCCGGTACGCACAAGTGGATGTTCGGCCCGCGGGGTACCGGCCTGGTCTGGGCCAATGCCGACAACTGGGCGCGGCTGCGCCCAACCATCCCCAGCTTCAGCGATTCCGCCCAGTACGAAGCCTGGGAGCAAGACCGCGCGCCGTCCACGCCAAACAACGCTGGCCGCATGTCTCCCGGCGGCTTCCACGCCTACGAACACCAGTGGGCCACCGCCGCTGCCTTCCGAATGCACAAGCAGATGGGCAAGGCCCGCGTTGCCGCGCGCATCCGCAGCCTCAACGATCAATGCAAGGCTGGCCTCGCTGCGAATCCAAAAATCACCCTGCACACGCCAATGTCAGGCGATCTTTCCGCGGGGCTGGTGGCGTTCGAAGTCGCAGGCGTCAAGCCGGCGGACGTGGTCAAGCAGTTGCTTGCCAAGCGCATCATCGCCAGCACCAGCCCCTATGCGATCACCTACGCGCGTCTCGCGCCGAGCTTGGTCAATACCCCGGAGCAGGTGGAGGCCGCGCTGCGCGCGGTTCGCGAGATTTCTGGTTGAAGCGAGCTTGTGCGCCGCCGGAGCGCCATGGCGTCGCGCCCTCAGAAGCGGTAGCGCAGTTCAAGGGCCAGTTCCCGGCCTTTCGAGCGCACGTTGGCAAACGCGCCGCCGGGCGCCAGCGGAATCACCGACGTGAACACGTTGTACTTCGTGTTGGTCAGATTCTTGGCAACCAGGGCGACACTCCAAGTCTTGCTGGCGGACGCCAATTCCGCTCGGTAGTCGAGCAGGTGGTAGGCCGATTGCCGCGTCTGGATTTCATTGTCCGACGCGGTGCTGTGGCTGCCCTTGTAGCTCCAATTCAGTAACTGGTGGATGCTCCAGTTCGCGCCGACTTGCCAGTCATGTTCGATCGCCACCGCGGCTTCCAGCTTAGGCACGAAGGGGGTCCGATCGCCCGACCAGTCGCACCGGGCCGCGCCGGTATTCAGGCGCTCGGTGGTGCTGCAATTGGCATTGGTGAACTCGTCGTAATAAAAGTCCAGGTAGGCAAAGTGGGCGCGCGTTCGCCACCGATCCGAGATGTTCCACACTAGCTCGCCGTCGATCCCTTTTGAAATCGAGCTGGCCGCATTGCCGACCACGAAACCAATGCCGCCGTCATACACCGATACCTGCAGGTCGCTGTATTTTCCGTAAAACGTCGCGAGGTTCAGGCGCACACGCTGCCAATCCTTCTTGATGCCGATCTCGAGGGCATTGGCCTTTTCCGGGGCGTACTCCGCGTCCGCCGCACTTCCACCTTCATACAGGAAGTCAAAACCGCCGGCCTTGGCGCCGTTGGCCCAACTGGCATAGATCAGGAGATCCGGTGACCACTGGTAGGCCAGGCTGGCCTGGAACATCGGGTGCCGTTCCTTGCGGGCGAGGTCGTTGAACTCGTGGGTGACGCCAGCACCGGACGAGACGATGTTGTAACCCACCGCGTGCTCTGGCAGCAGCACCGGCGCGATCTGCGTGCCATCGGCAAGCACCAGAACGTAGTGGGTCGGATCGGCCAGATAGGCGGCATTGCCCAGCAGCAGCGGCGCCAGCGTCGGGCTCAGCCAACGGACATCAACCAGTGCCCCGGCGCCGTCGACGTGATCGATGCTGGCCGTGCGCACGGCTTGTTGCCCATCCTTGTTGATCGCCAGGTAGCGAAAGCCGAGTGATGCGGTCAGCTTGTCGGTCAATTGCCAATCGATACTGCCAAACACGGCCCATTGCCTGGTTTCCTGCGCCAGCAGGATGTGTCGCGAAAATGGCGAAATCAATTTCGCAGTCAGGCTCGACGGCACGCCGAATGCAGGTGCCAGCAATGCCGGCAGGTTGAAATCGGAAAGGTAGTCGTTGCGGAAGCGGTCGCTCTGGTAATACAGGCCAGCGAGAATGTCCACGCGCTCGGACAGCTTGCCGGCGACGCGCAGTTCTTGCGAGAACTGACGGTAGGATTCGTCCTGGTAAACATTGACCAAGGTGGCCGGCGAGATGTCGACGTCCTCCGATTGTCGAAAGTCGTAGCGGCTCTGACCGGTGATCGAGGTCAGCGTCAGCCGATCGAATTGGTGCTGGAGTTCGACCATGGTTTCGTCCATGTCGGTTTCCAGGAATGAATCCTGATACTTGAACGGCTCGCCATTGCCGACGTTGAAGCGGCCGTCATCGATGCCGCTGAAGGTGGAGTTCGGCCAGGGCTGGCCCTGACCGTCAACATGCTTGTAGACATCGAAGATATTGCCGTTGCGTTCGACCCGACCGCGCTCGTGCCGCAAGCGCAGCGTCAAGGCATCGCTGGCTTGCCATAGCGCGCTCAGTCTGAGCGCCGCTTCCCTGGTGCGGGGCTCGGTGTCACCGGAATATTCGTTGAAGGCGAGGCCTTCGCCCTGATTGCGCCATTTTCCGGCGACGCGCAGTGCCAGCTGGTCGCTGACCGGAATGTCGAAGCCCGCTTCCAACCGCTGTTCCTGGTATTCGAACTCATAGCGGGTTCGCACGTCGCCGCCGGGTTGGAAGGATGGCTTTCGGCTGATGGCGCTGATGGCGCCGCCAATCGAACTGTTGCCGTACAGCGTAACCTGCGGACCCTTCAGCACCTCGATGCGTTCGAGATCGTACAGGCCGATATGCTGTTGATTCATTCGGCCACGGTAGATGCCGTCGAAATAAACTCCGACCGACTGCTCGAAGGCGTTGTTGTCGCCGGAATTGACGCCGCGCAGGCTCAAGCGGCTGGTAATGGCCAGGTCCGACTGCTGCAAACCGGGCACAACCTCGGCAAGGTCGGTGAGATTGTCGATGCCGAGCTTTTGCTGCTGCTCGAAATCCAGCGCCACCACACTCATCGGTACCTGTTGTGATTGCTCGGATTTCTTGCGGGCAGTGACCACGACACCTTGCAGCGTCGGAGCTTGCGCGGCCGCTTCTCCGACTGCCGGCGCCGGTGCGGATGCCGAATCGGCGTGCGCATCGGTCGCGGTCTCGGCCATGCCCGGGCTGGCGCCGGTCAGCAGCATCGCTGCAAGCAAGGTCCTCGTCGATGTCATCCTGCCGCCCTCCCCAGAAGCGTGCTGCTCCCAAGCTTGCCAGATGGGCTAGGGCGATGCCGCGTTTTCTTGCACGGGCGCGTAGGGGCAGTAGCGACTACGGCCGGCGCGCTTGGCCTGGTACAGGGCCTGGTCGGCACGGGTGATCAGCGTCGCCGGTGTCGCCTCCGGCGTCACCACCAGCGTGCAGGCGCCAATGCTCAAACTGAGCAGATCGCCCGCGGGCGAACCGGCGTGCGGCAGGCCCAGATCGGCCATGGCACGCAGACAGGCTTCGGCGACCCCCGCCGCTGCGTCGGCATCGGTTTCCGGCAACAGGATGACGAATTCCTCGCCGCCATAGCGGGCCACCAAGTCGCCGGCGCGGCTGACCACGCCGGCCAGCAAGCTGGCGACGGCCTTGATGCAGTCGTCGCCCTGGAAATGGCCGTAGAGGTCGTTGTATAGCTTGAAGTGATCGATGTCGAGCATCAGCAGCGACAGCGGGGCCTGGCTGCGCAGACCGCGACGCAGCTCGACGGCCAGGCGTTCGTCGAAGGAACGTCGGTTGGCGATCCCGGTCAGGCCGTCGCGCATGCTCATCTGCCGCAGCTCCTCCGTGCGCAACTCCACCTTGCGCTCGAGGCTGTCGTACAGGCGGGCGTTGACCAGGGAAATCGCCGCCTGCGAGCTCAGCAGTTCCAGCGTCTGCTGATGCCGGCTGGTGAAGGCGCTCTCCATCAGATTGTTTTCCAGATAGACCAGGGCCACCAGCTTGCCTTGGGTGTGTACCGGCAGGCAGAGCACCGACTTCGGCTGCCTTTGCTGCACGTACGCGTTCTGGCCAAAGCGAGAATCGGCGGCCGGGTTGTTGAGCAGCAGGGTGCTGCGGGTGAGCTGCACGTACTCGATGATCGCGGTCGGCAAGGCCGGGCGATCACCGGCGCACAGTTCCGCCAACGGCCGGCTGATCAACTGGCAATCGAAGCGGCGGTTCTCGGTGAGGCCGCCGGCGGCCTCGACGATCAGCTGGTCGTCATCGACCAGGATGATGGCGCCGTGTTCGGCGCCGGCGTTCTCCAGCAGCACGTCGAGCATCTTCGGCAGCAGCGACTCGAGCTGGATTTCCTTGGCCAGGAACTGCGTGGTCTTGAGCAGGGAGTGCAGGTCGAGCATGCCGCTGTGCTCGGAGCTGCTCCGGTACGACTGGGACTGCGACTGCGACTGCAGCGAGCCGGTGTGCGGCCGCTCCTGCGAACGGAAGGAAACCTCCGGCCACTGCGCTTCCAGCTGCCGGCATTTGACCTCGGCGCCCCAGTGGCGATAGTGGTACCAGGCATCGCGGAT
>JANPDF010000078.1:0-15156 GCA_031431355.1 Gammaproteobacteria bacterium | reverse complement strand
TGTAGCCGCTGACATCGACGAGGATCAGGCCATCGACGCTATCCGCTTCGATGCCGTAGGCCTCCGCGTAGTCGCCGAGCGTATAGACGGTGAGATCGCCGATGCCGTCGACGGTGACGGTGCCGGCGCCAATCGCGCTGGCCTGGATGGCATAGGCATCGGCGTTGTTGCCAAACGTTTCGACATAGATCGACGCGCTGTTGGAGACGTCGACGTTGCCGCCGCCCTGTGCTTCGGCATCGATACCCCAACTGTCTGAGAACTGTCCATCGGAACTGATATAGACGTTGCCGGAGTTGTCGACCGAAGCATTGCCGGTGCCGTGCGCAACGGAGTAGATGCCGTTGGTGAGGGCGGAATCGCCATCGCTGTCAACGGTAATCTCGGCACTGTTGTCCACATAGGCGTTGCCCGCACCGCTGGTTTCAGCATAGATGCCGGCCAGGAATACATTAGAGCCGTTTGCGTAGACCTGGATCAGGCCGCTGCTGTTGACGGTGCTGTCGCCATCCGCGCTCGCGGCGTGGATACCGTAGGCATAGCTGAAGTTGGTATCGGTGTCGATGTAGATATTGCCGTCAGCGTTGACCAGGACATTGCCCGCTCCGGCTGTGCTGGCGTCGATACCGACGGCGTTCGCGGAATAGCCATAGGTAGCGACGTCGATGTAGCTACCGGTCGTGGTGACGGTGACATCGCCCTGGTAGGCCGTTGCCAGGATGCCCGTGCCATTCGAAAAATCGCCATGGGTATCAACGTAAACCTGGCCACTCATATCGACCGTGACGGCCGCGGTGCCATTGTGCGCCTGGGCGTCTATGCCGTAGGCGTAGGACGTGGCGCCGTAGGTGGAGACTTCGATGAAGCCGTCGTTGGTCACGCCAACCGTGCCGGTCCCGTAGCTGTCCGCCTGGATGCCGGTGCCATTGGAGGAATCGCCCAGCGTCGTTAAGTAGATGTCGGATCCAGCCTGGAAATCGACCGTCACATTGGTGTTGCCGGCCGCTCCGCCGGCGGCAGCGATGCCGTAGGCATCGGCATCCACGCCAGCGGTATAGACGTCGATGTTGCCGCCGGTGGTGGTGACGTTGACGCTGACGGCGGAGGCTGAATATGCGTCGATGCCCCAGGCATCGCTGCCATCGCTGTAGGTGTCGACGTAGATGTTGCCGCTGGTGGTGACGCTGACGTCGCCGCTCGCGGACTGGGCGAAGATGCCGACCGCGTCGAGGTCGAGGCCGACCGCCGAGGTGGTGGCGACATCAATGTCGCCATCGGTGGTGATGGTGATGGTACCGGCGATGCCGGTGACGGCGTGGATGCCGGAGGCATCGCCATCGGTCGAGACGACGAAGATGTCGCCCGCAGCGGCGGTGTCGACCAGGATATCGCCGTAGGTCGAATCGACCTCGATGCCATAGGCGTTGCCGCCGGCGGTGACGTCGATCAGGTCGTAGGTATTGATCGAGATGGTGCCAAAGCCGTTTTGGGCGTCGATGCCGTAACCGAGCAGGGCGGCATTAACGGTGATGGTGCCGTTGGTTTCAATGTCGATGCCGCCGGCATCACCGGTGGTGGCGTCGATGCCGCTTGCGTTGCCGGCGGTGGCGGTGACATTGATGTCGCCGGCCGCGCTGGTGTCGATGTCTATAGGACCATCGATCGCCTGGACCAGGATGCCGTAACCGTCGGTGCCGGCGTCGACGTCCATCGCGCCATTGTTGCTGACGTTGAAGGGACCGGCAGCAGAGTAAGTCGAGTTGCTGTAGATGTGGATGCCGTAGCCGTCGTCATAGGCATCGATCGTCAGGGTGCCCGACGAGGTGATATCGATGCCGCCGTAGCCGCCCGTGTTGATGGCGTTGATGCCGGTGGCGTCGTCGCTGTCCGAGTCGATCGTCAGGTCGCCGGTGGCAGTGATGATGATGTTGCCGTCAAAGTTACTTGCGTCGATGCCGATGGCGTCGTAACCGGTGCCCCCCGCCGCGGTCACGGTGGCGGTGATGTCGCCGTCGGCGGTGATGGTGATCTGGTTATAGACGAAGATCTGGCCGGTGCTGGCGTCGATACCGGTGGCATTGCCACCGGGTGTGGTGACGTTGATATCGCCGGCGACGCCGGTGGTGATATCGATGTTGCCGGCAGCCGAGGTGACCAGGATGCCGTAGCCATCGAAACCGGCGGTGACGTCGATCAGGCCATTGCTGGTGACGCTGAGATTGCCGCCATTGGTGTCGGCGTGGATGCCATAACCGTCGTAACCGGCATTGATGTCCAGGGTGCCGGAGGAGGTGATGTCGATGCTGCCGACGCCGCCAAGCGAGATGTAGGCGTGGATGCCGCTGGCGTTATTGTTTGAGGTGGCCGTAATGTCGCCGCTGGCGTTCACGGTGATGGCACCGTTGTAGGCGGAGGCATCGATGCCGGTGGCGTCGTAGCCGGTGCCGGCCGCCGCTGCCGACTCAACGACGATGGCGCCATCCGCGGTGACCGTGACGGTGCCCGTGCCGCCGGTCGCGGCATCGATGCCGTAGGCAGCGCCAAGGCCGGAGTACACGTCCATCGAACCGGCGACGGCGGTGGTCACCGCGACATTGCCGCTAGCCGAGTTGGCGAGGATGCCGCCGGCGAAACCGAGCGCGTCCACTTCAATGTAAGCGCTGCTGGTGACAGTGGTGCCGGCATAGCCATAGGCGCCGATGCCGACCGCGAAAACAACACCCTCGGCATCGATGGTGGCGGCGCTGTCCACGGTCGCGTAGCCGGCATTGGAATTGGCATTGATACCGATGGCGTACTTGCTGGTGGATGTGACGGTGATGCTGCCACTGTTCAGGTCGACCACCACGTCGCCCTGGTTCGAGCTGGCGTCGATTCCTTGCGCTGCGCCGTAAGCAAGCACGCTGATGCTACCGAGGCCATCGACGTAGACATCGTTGTAGGAATAGGCATCGATGCCGGTGGCCGGGCCGTTGGCGGAAGACACGTCGATCAAACCGTCATTGGTGACGGCCGTGATCGATCCCGGATTGATGGAGGACGCGGAGATGCCCGTGGCGCCGTCATACCCGGTGACATGGATCTCGCCGGTCGCGGTATTGAAGGCGTTGGCCGTGTCATCACCGTTGACATCGATGCCGACGGCGCTGCCAAAGGCCGAATCGACGAACATCGGGCCGGCATTGGTGGCGCTGGCGCTGTCCGCAAATGCGGACAGGCCGGTCGCGCTACCGGCGTAGCCGTAGATGTACATGGTGCCGAAGTTGCTGGCGTCAGCGTACTTGTTGGCTGTGGCCGAGATGCCGACCGCCGCATAGGTCAAGGTCGGATCGAAGGGCGTGACCACATCGTTGTCGACGTTGACGAACATCGTGCCGGTGTTGGTTCCGTAGGCACCGTAAAAGCCATTCACGTCGATGCCGGTGGCGGTCGGAGTGGAGCCGTTCGCCGACTGGGTCAACACCACCAGGTCGCCATTGCTCTGGACATCAGCGGTGCCGAAGAAGCCGCCGGCAAGCGCGTATATGCCGGTCGCGTCGCCCTCGTAGGACGAGGCGTAGATCAGGCCGGAAACATTGACATTCGTGTAATACCCGACCACGTCGATTGTGGTGACGTTGCCGCCGTTAAAGGCGCCGTCGCCGGAGACGACAGCGAAGAAATCGCCACTGCCGCTGACGGTGACCGTGCCATTGGGGGCGTAGGCGTAGAGCGCGGTGGCGTCACCGGTATAGGCGACGGCGGTGATGCCGTACAGGTAGTTGGAGGCTTCGTTGTTGGTGACGGTGATGTCGCCGCCTTGCGCATAAGCGGTGACCGCCGTGACGTCGTAGAAATTGTTGTTGGACAGGGCAATCGCCGCGCCCGTGGCACCGACATTGATGATGACATCGCCGGTGGCGTAGGCATCGATGGCATTCTGACCAGCGCCGGTCTCGGTTACTACGATAATGCCACCCAGATTGACCGTGGCATCCGGGAACAGCACCGCGCCGGAGGGGGTGTCGGCCACCACCTGCACGCCGTCGCCGCCTACTACCGTGATGCCGGCGAGCGCGCCGATCACGACGGTGTTGTTTCCATCCCAACCGGCGTAGACGCCGTCCATGCCAGTGTTGTTGACGGTGGCCGTGCCGAAGACGCCAACCAGGATCGTCTCGTTCGGATCCGGATCCGGAAAGTCGCTGGATTCGATCGTATCGTTGAACCAGATCCCGCCGTTGCTGGCATCCGTACAACTGGTGATCGGGTTGGAGATCGTCTGGCAAGTGCCGGCCCAGGTGATTCCGCTACCGGCGAAGGCGAGCATGAAGGTCGACATGGCCAGCGCCGACCGGATGGCCTTGGCGCTCTTGCTGACCTTGATAATGCGAGTGCCGCGAACCTTGCGCCGCAAACGGAAAATGCTCATGTCCAACCCCTTCCTTGAAGTGAAATAGACCCAACCAGCGACGCCGGGAGCGCCGAAGCAGGCGATGTGTATCTGGTACCCCGATCACATTCTGCCGCCAGTTCCGTGACAACTGCAATCCCGACCGAACCGACAGCGCCTTGGCCGGTGCTCAGCCGTTCCTGCGTTTTTTTGGCATTTTGGCTATTATTTGCCCAACGCCGATGGCCAAGGCGTTTCGCGGGACAGGCTGAATCGCGGCAAATCCACGAAATTCCAGCAGATTGCGCGGGCATCCCAAATAAGTGACATTGGCGGGAGCCCCTCCCGGAACCCCTGCCGCGCATGACGACGACCACCCAGGACGGGCCCCTCCCGGCCGACGCGACCCGGCTGCCCCGGCAGGTCCCCTACATCATCGGCAACGAGGCCTGCGAGCGCTTCAGCTTCTACGGGATGCGCAACATCCTGGTGCAGTTCCTGGTCAGCAGCGTCATCCTGGCCTATATCCCGGACGCCGACCGCGAGGGCGCGGCCAAGGACATCTTCCACAGCTTCGTCATCGGGGTGTACTTCTTCCCCCTGCTGGGCGGTTGGCTGTCGGACCGCTACTTCGGCAAATACAACACCGTGTTCTGGTTCTCCCTGGTCTACTGCGCCGGCCACGCCTGCCTGGCGATGTTCGACGACAACAAGAATGGCTTCTACACCGGGCTGTTCCTGATCGCGCTCGGATCGGGTGGCATCAAGCCGCTGGTGGTGAGCTTCGTCGGCGACCAATTCACCCGCCACAACAAGCACCTGGCCAAAATCGTCTTCGACGCCTTCTACTGGACCATCAACTTCGGCTCGTTCTTCGCCTCCCTGCTGATGCCCCTGTTCCTGCGCAGCTACGGTCCGGCGGTGGCGTTCGGCATTCCCGGCGTGCTGATGCTGATCGCCACGATCATTTTCTGGGCCGGTCGCAGGAAGTACGTGCGCGTGCCGCCGACCCGGGGCGAGGATCCGCACTCGTTCACCAAGGTCGCACGCACCGCGCTGACCACGCAGGTAGCCGGCCAGGGCCGGTCGGGCTTCATGGTGGCGGCAGCGGGCGTCGTGATCGCCGTCGGGATGCTGCTGTGCTGGGCGCTGAAGCCGGCGTTCTGGCCCGAGGGCTTCGGCTTCGTGATCACGGCATGCCTGGCGCTTGGCGCGTTGATCGCGTTCGGCGGCATCGGCACCTCGATGCAGTTGGAGCGGGCGCGCGGCATCCATCCCGACGAAGCCGTTGACAGCGTTCGCGCGGTGCTGCGAATCATCATCGTGTTCGCGCTGACCACGCCGTTCTGGTCGCTGTTCGATCAAAAAGCCTCGACCTGGGTGCTCCAGGGCAAGACCATGATCGTGCCGCACGACCTGTGGTGGTGGCCGAGCATGCTGGTCAAGGATGCAGGCCAGATGCAGGCGCTGAACCCACTGCTGGTGATGCTGATCATTCCGTTCAACAACATCGTGCTGTATCCGGCATTGCGCCGGGCCGGATTCGAACCCAGCGCTCTGCGCCGGATGGGCGCCGGCATAGCCTTCGCCGGCGTTGCCTGGATCGTCGCGGGCGCCATCCAGCTGCAGATCGACGCCGGCGGACCGGTGTCGCTGGCCTGGCAGATCTGGCCGTACGTGCTGCTGACCTTCGGTGAAGTACTGGTGTCCGCCACGGCACTAGAATTCGCCTACAGCCAGGCGACCGGAGCGATGAAGGGCGTGATCATGGCGTTCTGGTACCTGGCCAGCACCTTCGGCAGCCTGTGGGTGCTGCTGACCAACGCGGCGGTGCGCAACGACACCGTCACCGCACGCATCGCCACGACCGGGCTGAGCGAGAACGCCTTCCTGATGTTCTTCTTCGCGGCATTCGCCTTCGCCGCGGCGCTGGCCTTCGCGGCCTACGCGCGCAGCTATCCGATGCAGGACAACTACCGCCCCGCCTAGCGGGACTACAAGCCGCTGGCGGCCTGGGCCACGGCGCGGAAAAGCGCGCGGCCCTTGTTCATGGTCTCGTCCCATTCTTTTTCCGGATCCGAGTCGTGGACGATGCCGGCGCCGGCCTGCACGTGCAGGCGGCCGTCCTGGATCACCGCCGTGCGGATGGCGATGGCGGTGTCGATGTCGCCCCACCAACCGATATAGCCGACCGCGCCGGAGTAGATGTTGCGCCGGATGGGCTCCAGTTCGCCGATGACTTCCAGCGCACGGATCTTCGGCGCGCCGCTGACGGTCCCGGCCGGGAAAGTCGCCTTCAGAACGTCGGCGAATCCAGTACCGGGCCGCAAGGTCCCCTGCACTTCCGAAACGATATGCATCACGTGCGAGTAGCGCTCGATCAGGAAACGTTCGGGCACGCGCACGCTGCCCGGCTCGGCCACGCGTCCGACATCGTTGCGCCCCAGGTCGATCAGCATCAGGTGCTCGGCGCGTTCCTTGGGATCGGCGAGCAGCTCGGCTTCCAACTCGAGGTCCTGCTGATGCGTTCCGCCGCGGGGACGCGTGCCGGCGATTGGTCGGACGGTGATCTCCCCGTCCTGTACGCGCACCAGGATCTCCGGCGAGCTGCCGACCACCTGGGTGCCATCAAGATCGAGGAAATACATATACGGCGAGGGGTTGAGCGCGCGCAGCGCCCGGTAGACGTCCACCGGCCGTGCGCGGAATGGCACGCTCATGCGCTGGCTGAGCACCACCTGGAACACATCGCCGGCGCGGATGTATTCCTTGACCAACTCGACCGCCCGGATGAAGCCATCGCGGGTAAAGCCTGAGACAAAATCCTCTTCCTTCAAGAGCGACGGATCAAGCACGTCCGGGTAGCTGCGTCCGGAATGGCGCAGCCGATAAACCAGCTCGTCGAGCCGGCGCACCGCGCGCGCGTAGGCCTGCGGCTGCGCCGGGTCGGCATGCACGATCAGGAACAGCCGGCCCTTGAGGTTGTCGAACACGGCGAGCTCTTCGGACAGCATCAGGAAGGCGTCGGGCGTGCCTAGCTGGTCAGGCTTGGCGCCAACCGCAAGGCGAGGTTCGATGTAGCCGATCGACTCGAAGCCGAAGTAGCCAACCAGGCCACCGGTGAAGGCCGGCAAGCCGGGCACGCGCGGCACCCGGAACGACTGGCGCAGCCGGTCCACGTCAGCCAGCGGATCGGACAACTCGCGCGTCTCGACCAACTCGCCGTGCGCGCGCACCTCCAGCGTGTTGCCGCGAAAGGTGTAGGTATCCTTGGCCGGCAAGCCGATGATCGAGTAGCGGCCCCAGGTCTCGCCGCCCTCCACCGACTCAAACAGGTAGGTGTGCGGGCCATCGGCCAGCTTCAGGTACACCGACAGCGGCGTGTCGAGGTCCGAGAGCACCTCGCGCACGACCGGGATGCGGTTATGCCCGGCGGCGGCGAGCTGCCGGAATTGTTCGGCTGATATCACGGGGGAGTCCGGACTGACGCGGGCTGGCAGTATAAGGCTGTCGCGGCTGGTCTTTAACAGACGAATCTCTGGTCAGCCGCTCCTACGGCTACTTGCCGAGCATGTACAGCTGCCACAGGTCGTGCCGGCTCATGTGCAACATGGGCTTGATCGCCAGCAGTGCGGTCGGACCGACGGTGCGCTCCAGGTAGCGCATCTCCTCGAACTTCTCCCGGGTCGCCGGGTCCACGGCGATCTCCATGCCGTTCTCGCGCATCATCAGCATGCCCTTCGCGCGCAGCGCCAGCTCGACGTGCAGCCGCAGGTAACAAAGCAGATCCGCCACGACCGTGCCCTGGAAGCGCTCGCGAAGCGCGTACAGGTAGTGGCCGTGGGGCGACTCCGAGAATTCGCCGGAGTCGAGCAACTGCAGCAGCTCGCGGTCGGCGTCGAAGCCGCGGCCGAGCCAACCCTCCACGGCCTTCTCGCTGCGCGCGAACACCAGCATCATCAGCGGCGGCAATAGCACGATCATCAACAAGGTCTGGTACAGCGGCGGCAGCACGAACTGGTTGAACGTCGCGTGCAGCACGGCCGCGGCCAGCAATGGGGGCAGCACCGCGCCAGCGTTGACGGCGCCGCGACGGTCGGTCAGCGTGAGCACCATGACCGCGAAGATCGACTGCACGCCGCCATGCAGCAGGGCGGTGCCAAAACCGCGCACGATCCAGACGCCGATGTGGGCGTCGGCCAGCGCCTGCAGGTAGTACAGGTTCTCGATCATTGCGAAGCCGGTACCGACCGCGAAACCGAAGATCGCCGCATCGACCAGGAACCCGATGCGGTGCGTCCGGATCAGCACGACGATTATGGCGCCCTTGATCGCCTCCTCCACCACTGGCCCCAGCGTGCGCGCGTAAAGTCCGAAGTCCAGGTCAAGCCAGGCGATGGCACTGATGTTGACCAGGTAGCTCAGGCCCGCCGCGGCGCCGCCGAGCGCGATGACGATGGCGATGCTGCGCAGGCGGACCAGCTTGTAGCTGTCCAGCGCCATCAGCGCCAGCAGGAAGCACAACACCGGTAGCAGGCCAATCGAAGCGCGCAGGAGCACCGCCGATTGCCCGATCATCGGCTGCCGTGTGCCGGCTCACCGGAACGAGGGGCCGCGGCCACGGTCACAGAACCTTTAACGAAAACAGCCACTCGTCACCGACCTTGCGGGTGCCTTCGAAGCCCTGGGCGTAACCGAAGGAGACCGTCATCGGCAAATGGTCGAGGATGTTGAATTTCAGGTCGAGCTGCACTCCCAGGTCATGGTAGGTTCGCCGTCCGCCGGCCAGGCTGCCGTCGATGACCAGGTTGCTGGCGAAGACCGCCGGGCGGATGTAGCCCAGGTAGAAGCCAGGAATGCCTACCTGCTCGAAGCGGAACGGCGGAGCGTTCCATTCAAGCACAGTTTTGAGAAAGCGCTGACCGCCCAAGGCGTCGATGTCGAAACCCGGAAAGGTCTGGTACTGGCGATAGCGTTTGACATCGCCGTTGTCCACGTAGTTGTTCTGGAAGCTGCCGAAATAAAAATTTGCGAGGCTGTTGCCGGGGTCGCCGCCGGCGGTGCCGGCGGAGTTGTAGATCCAGATGGACGAGTTCTTCCACGGCAGCGCGAAGCCGAAGTCGAAGCTGGCATAAGCCTTGGGGAGGGTCTCGCCGTTGGCACGGTCGGCGAACAGGAACAGCGACCAGTCGTAGCCCTTCTCGTGGTCCACGCTGGCCTGCGACCTGCGGGTGTTGCTGTATTCGAGGCCAATCTCGGCGGTCAACAGCTGATCCAGTTCCTCGCTTACGTTCTGGTTGGTCGGCAGGGTGTCCAGTCCGGTGTAGTAGGCCACGGCGGCGCTCCACTCCAGGCGCCTGGGGTCGTCGTAGACCAGCAGCTTCTTGTAGCCCAGGGCCAAGGCATCACCCTTGCGGCTGCGTTTGATGGGTCCGAACAAGTCGTAGAAGTCAGCAGCGTTGTGCCAGTAGACCGCGTGCCAGTTCAGAGTCTTGAAATCGACTCGCGCATGCAGGCGCTCCGAGTCCGGCAGGTCGCCGTTCACCGAATAGCTCACGGTCAGGCCGAGGTTGTACAGGTGGAGGGGGTCGGCGAAGCCGTACTGCCAGCCGACCGCCACCGTGTCCAGATAGCCCTGCACGATGGGATAACCACCATCTGGCTTCATCTGCCGCAAGGGCACGTACTTGCTCCGGTCCTTGATCATGGCGTCCAGCGGAATGGCCGCTGGGGATCCCGCGTTCCAGGACTTCACTACTGGATGCTTGTTGGCGATCTCGGTGCCAAGGAAGGTGATGGCGCTCAGGTCTTCCAGCGGCTCGGCTTTGACGATGGTCGGGACGAAGCCAGTTCCGGAATATTCCAGCGCCAGCAGCGTGCCATCCGCCCGGGGAATAGGCCGGAAGTAGCCAGTTTCGGCGTTGGTGACAGCCTTGATCTGGCTGGTGGCAATCTCGAAGCGGAACAGGTTGGACACGCCGGTGTAGTAGGAACTGCCGAACAGGAAGCGTCCGTCGGGCGAAAATACGAATCCCTCGGGGATAGCGCTGCCGAAGTCGAACTGCGCAACCGGCTCGAAGGTCCCAGACAGTAATGCCTCGATCGAGTAGACCCGCAGGTACTGCTTGGCGTCGATCTCTTCCACAGTCGCCGAGACCTGCTTGCCGTCCGGCGACACGTCCAGATCGGCAAGAACCTGCCCGTAAGGCAGGGTGATGACCTGGCTCCATTGCTTGTAAGGAGGCGGAATACGGACCAAGGTGGCGTAACCGTTCTCATGGCGCACGCCCAGCAGCGAGCGGTCCACTGGATTGAAGGAAAGGTCTCCTATCCTTGCATCCTTCAACAGCATTCGCGACGACCCGCTCTCCAGGTCGAGCGCCATCAGGTCGCGGTAGGCCACGTTGTCCGCGGTGTAGAAGAAGGTCCGCGACTGCGGGTCGAACGCCGTCGAGGTCACCTGGTACATCATCGGCCCCTTGACGTCGACCAGACGCTGGACGCGGCCATCGGCCAGCGACACCGTACCGACGTGCGAGACCACGCCGGGATAAAGGAAGGCGCCGATCATCGTATTGTTCGACGGATCGATATAGGACTTGGAGATGGAGCCAAACGTCTGTGGACTGACCCGCCGACCCTCCGTCAACGGAAACTTCCGCACCGACTCGAGATTGGCTTGCTGGAACCCGTGCTCCCAGAGGATCCAGTCGCTCCACGCAGTCACCAGAGGCTTGCCGAAGACGCGCTCGAACTGATTGCCGTAGTAGCGATCGCTTTGTTCGCCACGGCTGAGCCAGTCGACGACTAATTCGGGTGAGTACACCAGCCCGAGGTAGCTGAAGAACCGGGTGCCGTACAGGTAGGCATTGGTCATGGTCTGAAAATCGGCCGCCGTGCCCTCCGATACCACGCCCTGGGCGCTGAAGAAATGCGCGTCGTCGCGGACCATCGCCCGGAATACCATCTCGTCGTAACCGCCCTGCGCGCGTCCTATGCCCCCCGACAGCCATGTCTCCATGAATACCGCCGAGCCTTCCGTGTACCAGCGCGGCGTGCTGCGGCGGGGTGTGGCCAGGTAGTTGTAGAGGATGGTTTCCGGGTGTTCGTTGGTTTCCTTGGGCTTGCCGCCGAAGAATCTCCGCCAGAAACGATCCTTGCTATTCCATGCGTCCATGGTGGCGATATGGACAAGCTCGTGGTTGGCCAGCGAATGGAAGCGCTCGCTACTGGGCATGGTCTCGAAGACGTGGCTAGTCGGCGAAATCTCATTTGCAACGATGTTCTGCGGCGACACCAGGGCCGCGCCATTTCCGTAGTCGGACAAGTCCATCAGTACGATGGTGGTCTTCTCGTCAGGCGCCCATCGGAATATCCGCTTCTGCAATTCCAGCGAGTTCAGGAAGCAGCGCGCCACGTAGGGTGTCAGGTAGGTTTGCTGCGGATCCTGGTACAGCAGCCGGAGTTCGTCGGTCTGCAGTTGCGCGAGCACCAGCGAATCAGCCGATGCCGACCGGCCACCCGTGAGCAGGCACATCACCAGCACAACCCTGCGCGCGCTCCAGGACTGCATTGCCCTTCCCCCGTTAGCGCCTGTGCGGCGGCCCCTTCCCTACCAGACCTTACAACAAAAAGCCGCCTGCTGTTTGCAGGCGGCTTGGCTGATCCAACGCTTTTGCTTGTTGTTCGATTCGGTGCCGTGCTTCGGTTACTGCTGCTGCAGCCGCTGCGTGTCACTGGCCAGCGCCTGGCGGAAGCTGTCGCTGGACAAAGCCTGGCGGAAGCTGTCGCTGGCCAAGGCTTGGCGGAACGAATCGCTGGCCAGAGCTTGGCGGAACGAGTCGCTGGCGAGGGCTTGGCGGAATGCGTCGCTAGCCAAGGCCTGGCGAAACGCATCGCTGGCCATCGCCTGGCGGAAGGCGTCGCTGGCCATCGCCTGGCGGAAGGCATCGCTGGCCATCGCCTGGCGGAAGGCATCGCTGGCCAACGCCTGGCGGAAGGCATCACTGGCCAGCGCTTGGCGGAACGCATCACTGGCCATCGCCTGGCGGAACGCATCACTGGCCAGCGCCGCCTTGAACGCGTCGCTGGAAGCCATCACTTTGTAGGAGGCGCTTGCCGTGGCCTGCCGGAAGGCATCACTGGCCATGGCCTGGCGGAAGGCATTGCTGGCGAGGGCCTGACGGAACGAGTCGCTAGCCAAGGCCTGCCGGAACGAATCGCTAGCCAAGGACTGGCGGAACGAATCACTGGTCATGGCCTGCCGGAACGAATCGCTGGTCAAGGCCTGGCGGAAGGCGTCGCTGGCCAAGGCCTGGCGGAAGGCGTCGCTGGACAAGGCCTGGCGGAAGGCATCGCTGCTCAACGCGGCGGCCAACTTTGCGTCGCTCTGGATCAGGCGGAACACGTCCGACTGCATGAACTTCGCGGTGGACTCCTCGCCCAGCTTGACGTCGGCAGCGCCGACGGTCTCGGCTTGGTAACGCTGCGCAGGTGCGATGGTGCCGAACACCTCATCGTTCATCGGCGGGTTGCCGAAGCCAAAGTAGCCAACTGCGGCGATGGCGACGGCCAATCCGCTCAGCGCCAGGATCCGGGTACTTTTCATGATCTTCCTCGCTCGTGTGACTGTGGTGTTGCGGGTTCAACGGTTCTTTATGGAAAGGCTGCTTTCGAAATCCTGCCTACTACGCGACATACTGGCAATCGTGGAAAAGGTTGGTGTCAGCGCGACCGGCCCTTGCCGGGCACCCGTAGCACCTGTTCGTCGAGCACACGGCCGGCGCTTTCAAAGCGCAGCCTGACCGGCCCGCCGGCCTTCGGCTCCAGGAACAGCGCCAGGCGCTGCTCCCCCTGGTTCACGAATCCCACCCGACCCGGCGTGGCGGCAAAGGACGCCACCCCGGAATCTCCCTGGGCGTATCCGTCCAAACGGAAAGCGGCGGCATCATAGGTCGCGCTGACCTTAACGGCGGATGCCGAGTTCAGGTCGAACAGCAGCAGCCAGTGGCCATCGGCCGGGCTTAGCCCAACGGACCCGCTGAGGCCGGCGGCATCCACCCGGCGCGAGGCGATCGCGGCGGTCGGCGTATCGGCATGGCGGCCCATCGTGCCCGCCAGCTGGACCGGGTCGAAGTTCGGCCGGCCTCGATCGGCAAAGCTCAGGCCAAGGACCGCAAAAACCATGCCCGCCGCCAGGGCAAGGCCGTAGCGCGCGATCTGGCTCCGCCGCTCACGCGAGGAGATCACCCGGGCCCGTGGCCGTGTCGCCTGCAACAGCTGCAGGTGCAGCTCGGGCGGCGTCACCGATGGCATCCGGCCGAGAGCCTCGGACATGCGGCCGAGTTGCTCGCGCAGCGTGCGCGCTTCCGCATCCGCTTCCAGCCGGCGCAACAAGTCCATCCGCAGATCGGCGGCAAGCTCGCCATCGAGCTCGTCGTGGATCAGTTCCAGGGTTCGTTCGTCAATCATGGTCAGACCAGCCCACGCGTCAGCAGCACGTCGCGCAATGCCTGGCGCGCGGTGAACAGGCGCGACTTGACGGTCTTGACCGGGCATTCAAGGATCGCCGCGATGTCCTCGTAGCTGCAGCCCTGCAAGTGCTTGAGCACGATCAGGGTGCGGTAATCGAGCTTGAGCCCCATCAGCGCGTTCTGCAGGCCGGCATCGAGCTGCCCGTTGGTCGCCACCTCTTCCGGCCCGGCCGCTTCGCTGGCCAGTTCATCGACCACTGGATCGGCGCGACGGCGGCCATTGGCCATGTCCAGCGACTCGTTGACCGCAATCCGGTAAAGCCAGCTGAAGAATCGCTGATTCGGGTCGAAATCGCCGAAGTGCTCGTAGGCCTGGAGGAAAACTGTCTGGGTCACGTCCGTCGCATCTTGGCTGTGGTTGAGGATCCTGTAGGCCGCATTGAAGATCGGCCGCTCGTAGCGCCCCAGCAGTTGGTCGAAGGCCCGGCGGTTACCTGCCCGGCATTCGCGAACCAGTGCGGCATCAGGATCGTTAGTCATGAATACCGGCGGGAGCGAAAAAGGTTGGACGACGGGATGACATCAGCCTTCGGTCCTTTGCACTTCGAACAGCTGGTCGAAGCCCGAGTAGCGGAAGATGTCGTAGATGTGGTTGTTGACATTGACCAGCCGGAGCCGGCCGTCGCTGCCCATCAGTCGCTTGTGCGCCTTGAGCAGTACGCCGAGGCCGGCACTGGAGATGTACTCGAGTCGGGCGAAGTCGAATTCGCGCGGATCGGCAGCCGCGTCCAGGAACGCCTGCGCCTTCGCGCACTGCGCCGCGTCGAGCCTACCGGCGAAGACGATGAGCCCAGGGCCCCCGTACTCGATCTCGAACATCAGCCACTCCCCAGCTTCTTGCGGAAGGTAATGAGGCTTCTCCGGCCAGAATAGTCGTACTCCACCGAATCCACCAGCCGCCGGATCAGGTGCAGGCCGAGCCCACCCGGTTGCCGCTGCTCGGCCGGGGCGCCGGTGTCTACATCCGGCGCGGAGGTGACATCGAAGAAGTCGCTGTCGGGATCGCCGAGCCTGCACACCAGCGCATCACCGACGTGCTCGATCTCCAACTCGATCTCGCCGCCCCCTCCCGCGTTGTACTTGACCATGTTGGTGAACAGCTCCTCGACGGTGAACTCGACCGCGTAGCGCACGTCGGCGTTGACACCCTCGACGGCGAGCGCGCGTTGCACGAAGTCGAAGACCGAGGCCAGCGAATCGAAGCTGCGCTCAAACGAGCGCCGCACCCGCCAGCCGTCGGCCTCGCCGCGT
>JANPDF010000077.1:0-3093 GCA_031431355.1 Gammaproteobacteria bacterium | reverse complement strand
TTCTCGCACCAATTTCGAAGTTTGGATTGGGACAGCTCCTCGTGCGCAGCACGGTAGCCGTCCCAGAGCTTCAAGACGCCGAGAAATTCGGAGTTGGGATCGGCAAACTGCGCGTGCGCGGTATCGGCCGCGCCGCGCGCGTCGCTCGGCCGTTCGCGCGGATCCTGGATGCCCAGGAACGCCGCCAGCACGGTCACTTCGCGCAGGCAGCCAAGCTGCTCGGCGGCGACCAGCATGCGGCCCAGCTTGACGTCTACCGGCAGCCGCGACATCTGCTGGCCGATGGCGGTCAGTCGTCGATCCTTGTCGACGGCGCCAAGTTCAGTCAATTGCTGCCAGCCGTCGGCAATCGCGCGCGGATCCGGCGGATCGATGAAAGGAAAATCCTCGACCCGGCCCAGGCTCAGCGACAACATTCGCAGGATCACCCCGCCCAGCGACGCGCGCAGGATCTCCGGATCGGTGAAGCGCGGCCGCGACTGGAAATCGGCCTCCGAATAAAGTCGATAGCAGATGCCTGAAGCGATTCGGCCACAGCGACCCTTGCGCTGGTCGGCGCTGGCCTGCGAAATCGGCTCGATCTGCAGGCGATCGAGTTTCTGCCGCGGCGAGTAGCGCTTCACGCGCGCGGCGCCCGGATCGATCACGTAGCGAATCCGGGGCACGGTCAACGAGGTCTCGGCGACGTTGGTACTCAATACGATGCGGCGTTGTGGGCCGGGTTGGAACACGCGGTCCTGGTCGTGCGAGGACAGCCGCGCGTACAGGGCCAGCAGCTCCGTGTGCCGGTATTTGCGTTGGCCAAGCGCCAGGTGGGCGTCGCGAATCTCGCGCTCGCCCGGCAGGAACACGAGGATGTCGCCGCGCGGATCCTCACGGGTGATTTCATCCACTGCCGCGACAATGGCATCGCTCATGGTGCGCTGGCCTTCCTCTTCGCCCTCGCCTTCCGGTGGCCGGTAGCGCACTTCAACCGGGAAGCCACGCCCCTCCACGTTGACCACGGGCGCACCACCGAAGTGCTGCGAGAAGCGCTCGGTATCGATCGTGGCCGAGGTGATGATCAATTTCAGGTCGCGGCGCTTCCGGACCAGTTGCTGCAGGTAGCCGAGCAGGAAATCGATGTTGAGGCTGCGCTCGTGGGCCTCGTCGATGATCAGCGTGTCGTAGCGGGACAACCAGCGATCGGACTGGATTTCGGCCAGCAGAATACCGTCGGTCATGAACTTGACGTAGGTCTCGTCGCCGACGTTCTCGGTGAAACGGACCTGGTAGCCCACTGCACCTCCGACGGTGGTCTTCAGCTCCTCGGCGACCCGCCTGGCCACCGCGCGGGCCGCAATGCGCCGAGGCTGGGTGCAACCGATCATGCCGTTGATGCCGCGGCCGGCAGCCAGGCACAACTTGGGCAGCTGCGTGGTCTTGCCCGAGCCGGTTTCGCCGGCGATCACCACGACCTGGTGCTTCGCGATCAGGTTGATGATCGTCTGCGCCTCGCGCGCGACCGGCAGGTCGTCGTCGAAGGTCGGCAGCGGGACACGACTTGCGCGGATTTCGCGGGCGGACACCGATGCGGTGAGTGCCTTGGCGTAGCTGTCGCGCAGGCCGGCATCGTCCGGCTTGTCTCGGCTGCGCGACTGCATGCGGCGCAGGCGGGGCTGGTCGCGGCTCAAGGCCAGGTGGATGGGCGGCAGGGCTTCGGCTTGCTTCATGGCGTATAGGTTGAGGCTATTGAAGCAATGGAATTCACAAAAGAGCCCGACCGGTTCAGGATTAGTGTCCCATCCGCGCGGAGTCAGCACATGAAGATTGATATCGGGATTGCCAGCAAGGATCGCAAGCAGATCGCCGATGGATTGGCGCACCTGCTCGCCGACACTTACACCCTCTACCTGAAAACGCACAATTTCCACTGGAACGTGACCGGCCCGATGTTCAACGCCCTGCATGGCATGTTCATGGTCCAGTACAACGAGCTGTGGCTGTCGCTGGACGAGATCGCCGAGCGCATCCGCGCGCTGGACCAGTTCGCCCCGGGCTCCGGCAGCCAGTACGCCAAGCTGAGCTCGATCAAGGAGGAGACCGGCGTGCCGGATTGGAAGGGCATGGTGGCGCAGCTGGTCAGCGGGCACGAGACTTGTGCCCGGACCGCCCGCGAGGCCTTCAAGCGCGCCGACGAGGCCAACGACCAGCCCAGCGCAGACCTGGCCACCACGCGCATGCAGGCGCACGAGAAGACCGCCTGGATGCTTCGCTCGCTGTTGCAGTAGTCGCCTCGTCTCAGTCGTTGACAGATATATCCATTGACGATATATCTGTTCTCGACATAGGGAGAGACCATGGCCACCACCGCACCGCAAGTCGATCCGCCAGCGCTGACGCCGGCGATGCATCACATCCTGCTTGCGCTGCTCGATGGCGACCGCCATGGCTACGCGATCATGCAAGCCGTCGAGAGTCTCAGCCACGGCGACATGCGGCTCGGGCCGGGCACCTTGTACAGCTCGATCAAGAAAATGCTCGATGGCCGCCTGGTCGAGGAGAGCGCCGAGCGGCCCGACGAGGATGATGAGCGCCGGCGTTACTACCGGTTGAGCAGCGCCGGCCGCGAGGCCGTGCTCGCCGAAACCCGGCGCCTGTCGCGGCTGGTGCAGTACGCACACAAACATGCTCGCGCGGCGGTGGCGCTGTGAGCCGCCCTGCCGACGCAGGCTGGATCCAGGTTGCCGACAAGCTTTTCGGCGGTGTGCTCTGGCTGTACCCGAAGCCGTTGCGCGATGCCCACGGTGATGAAATGCACCAGGCGTTCCGCGATCGGTGTCGCGAGGTCGCGCGAGGCGAGCGCAGCGCATTCCGGGTATTCGCGCTGGAATTGTTGCCAGATACCTTGCGCAGCGCGGGGCATGAGCAGTGGTCGGCTACTTTCGAACAGATGCGACCGCGACAGTTCCTGGCGCTTGGCCTGTTGTGCTGCGCTGCGACGGGACTGTTGTTCCAGGAGCGGCTGAGCCGCGCGACGCTGGACCTCGTGTTCCAGGCCAAGTACGCGTTGCGCAATTACCGTGATGCGCGCGAAACGCAGGCGAACGAGGC
>JANPDF010000076.1:0-2817 GCA_031431355.1 Gammaproteobacteria bacterium | reverse complement strand
CGCCCGCCCTGCGTGCCGATGGTCTTGGCGAAGGTGGAGATCGGGATGTTGATCTGGCGATCGAAGTTGGGGCCGCCGAAGAAACTGCTGCCCTGCTTTTCCATCACGCCGATCACGGTGAAGTCGAAGCGCCCGATCTTGAATTCCTTGCCCAGCGGATTTGCCGTGCCCCACAGTCCGTCCGCCACGTCCCAGCCGATGACCGCGACACGGCGTTTGAACTGCACGTCGAACGGCATCAGGAAGCGACCGGTGGCCGGGACCATGCTCGACACCTGCACCTGCTTGTCGGTGGTGCCGATGATGTTGATCGAGTCCAACTCGTTGTTGCCGAACTTGACGCTCTGCTGGCCGCTGATGCTCGGGTTGACCACGGCCCGGCCTTGCAGCTTGCGGGTCAGCGCCTCGCTGACCTGCAGCGTGATCTCTGGCCGGTTGCGGAACTCGAAGTCCGGGCCCATCTGCACCCAGGGCCGCTTGGACACATAGATGACGTCGGAGCCCATCGAGGCGAAGGTCTGCCGGAACGTGGCCTGCAGGCCGTTGGCCGCGGTCATCGTGGTGATCACCGCGACGATGCCGATGATGATGCCGAGCGCGGTCAGCGCGCCACGGCTCTTGTTGGCCGCGATCGCGCCGATGGCGATCTTGGAAGACTCGGCGAGGTCCAGGGCGAGTTTCATTGCCGGCGGACGTCGCTCTCGATCAGGCCGTCGCGCAGGCGGACCACGCGATGGGCATGAGCGGCGATGTCGTCCTCATGGGTAACCAGGATGATGGTGTTGCCGCGCGCGTGCAGGTCGCCGAGCACGCCCATGATCTCGGCGCCGGTTGCGCTGTCGAGATTACCGGTGGGTTCGTCGGCGAGGATGATGGACGGCTTGCAGACCAGTGCCCGGGCGATGGCGACGCGTTGCCGCTGGCCGCCGGAGAGTTCGCTGGGCTTATGCAGCATGCGGTCAGTCAGGCCGACCGACTTGATTGCCTCTTCGGCAATGCGCTTGCGGTCGACGCGGTTCTTGCCCGCGTAGATCAGCGGCAGTTCGACGTTCTTGAACACGTTGACGCGCGGCACCAGGTTGAAAGTCTGGAACACGAAGCCGATCTTGAGGTTGCGGATTTCGGCGAGCTGATCCTCGCTCATCGCATTCACCGCCTGGCCCTCGAGGTGGTAGGTGCCCGAGGACGGGACGTCCAGGCAGCCGATGATGTTCATCAGCGTGGATTTTCCGGAACCGGACGGGCCCATGATCGCGATGTACTCGTTGTGGCGGATCTCCAGCGACACGCCGGCCAGCGCGCGCACCTGCTGGTCGCCCATGGTGTAGGTCTTGACCACGTCCTTCAGGCTGAGCGTGACCGATGCCATCGCGTCGTCGGGGGAAGTCATCAGCGCGGCCATCTCACTGGCCACCCGCGGAGCTGCCGCCTGCCGGCTTGTCGCCGGGCTTCTTGATGGTCACCGCGTCGCCGTTGTTGAGGTCGCGGGAGATCGCGCGATAGCTACCGGACACGGCCTGCTGTCCTTCCTTGACGCCGCTCTTGATCTCGATGGCGTTGTCGCTCTGGATGCCGGTGGTGACCTGGTGGGCGACGGCCTTGCCGTCGTCGATGGTGAAAACCAACTCGACGAATCCGTCCTTCCCTGGCTTGAAGTTCTTTCCATCCTTGCCTAGTTGGTCCGGCGTGCGCACGGTCACCGACTGGATCGGCACGCTGATCGCGTTGTCGCGGGTGTCGGTGACGATGTCGGCGCTGGCCGTCATGCCCGGACGAAGCTTGGTCGCATTGATGGTGATCGCGATCTTGACCTCGAACTCGGTCTTCTGCACGGCCGAACCGGCCGCGGGCACGGTTGCGCTGCTGGCAATCTCGGACACCTGGCCGGTGATCTTCTCGCCAAGCAGGGCATCGACTTCGATTTCTGCCTTCTGGCCGAGCTTGATTGCGTTGATGTCGTTCTCGTCAACGTTGACCACTGCTTCCATCGCGCCCAACTGGGCAACGACCATGATCACGTCTTCCTGGAACTGCGAGCCGATGGCGATTTCGCCACGCTCCTTGTTGAGGTCACTGACCGTGCCGGAGATGGGCGCGTAGATGGTGGTCTTGGACAAGTCATCCTGGGCCTGGCGGAGCATGCCGATGGTCTGCTGGACCTGGTCCGTGGCCGACTGGTAGCGCGAGCTCTCCACCTGGAAGGCCGTTTGCGCGGCATCCAGGTCGGACTGCGACTGCAGCTTGCGGCCCACCAGTTCGCGGGCGCGCTTGTAGACGCGCTCGGCCTGGTCGCGGTTGTCGCGGGCGAGCCGGGCATTGGCCTGCGCGGAGCGGACGTTGGCTTCCTGACTCTGCACGTTGGCGAGGTATTTCTGGCGATCGAGTTCGACCAGCAACTGGCCCTTCTCGACGTGGTCGCCTTCCTTGACGTCGAGCCGGGTGATCTTGGCGCTGACGTCGGCGCTGATATTGATTTCGGTGTTCGGCTGGATCTTGCCGGTGCCGTTGACCTTCTGCACGATCTGCGCGCGCTTGACCGGCGTGACTTCGACTTCCTGGGCCTTGTCACCCTGGCCGCGCTTGACGGCAAAGCCGCCGGCGCCGAGTGCAAGCACGACAATGCCGGCGACGACGATAACGGTTCGTTTCTTCATGTAGCGGGTCCCCTGGATCGAATGTCGCCATCGGACCATGAACGGCGCGCAGACTCCTGTGCCAGAAGTGTTGCCTACCTTTGTCCGGCCCCGGTCCGCCGCCGCCACTTTACCCCAACCGCCATGCAAGAATCGTACCCGCCGGCCGGCCAGCTTCAGCTCG
>JANPDF010000075.1:0-25912 GCA_031431355.1 Gammaproteobacteria bacterium | reverse complement strand
CGAACAGCCAGTGGCAGGAGGCGGTGGATGACTTCATCGACGGTTACTTCCAACGCTACCCGACCCAGGCGGCCAGCGCGGGAAAGCACGAGTTCGATGGCAAGCTGCCCGACTACAGCGCGGCCGGACTGAAGGCCACCGCCGACTGGCTGCACGCGCAGCGCACGGCCGTCGCCGCATTCTCGAACGACTACCTGGATGGCGTGCAACGGTTTCAGCGCGACTACCTGCTGGCGGCCATCGACGGCCAGTTGTTCTGGCTGGAGGAGTCCGGCTTTCCAGCAAAGAATCCGGCCTACTACGCCGGAGACCTGTCGCCGAGCATGTACCTGACCCGACCCTACGCGCCCCTGCCACAGCGAATGGCGGCATTCGTCCAGTACCAGGAAGCATTGCCCGCTGCGGTCGCCCAGATCCGCGAGAATTTCAAGCCGCCCCTGCCCGCTTCTTACGTCGAGCTTGGCGTCAACACCTTCGGCGGCTATGCGACGTTCTTCAAGAATGACGTCCCGGCGATATTCGCCGAAGTGAAGGACGAAGCGCTGCAAGAGCGATTCACGGCCGCCAATGCCGGCGCCGTCAAGGCCACGCAGGAACTGGCCGACTGGTTCGCCTCGCAACGCGCGACCTCAACGCAGGGATTCGCGATCGGCGCCGAGAAATTTTCCCGGATGCTGAAGGCGACCGAGCTCGTGGACGTGACGCTGCCTGAGCTGAAAGCCGCGGGCGAGGCCGACCTCGCACGCAACCTCGCATCACTGTCCGTGGCCTGCGCCGAGTACGCGCCCGGCCGGTCGACAGCTGCGTGCGTTGCCAAGGCTGCTGCGCAGAAGCCGAGCGGCGGCCCGGTTGAGGGCGCGCGTGCGCAGCTGGACAGCCTGCGCCAGTTCGTCGTCGACAAGGACCTGGTGACCATCCCCGGGACCGAACAGGCCAAGGTGGACGCGGCGCCGCCTTTCAACCGCTGGAACTTCGCCTACATCGAGATCCCGGGCCCGTACGAAAAGGGTTTGCCGTCCGTGTACTACATCGCGCCGGCGGACTCGACGTGGAGCAAGAGCGAGCAGGACGCCTATGTGCCGGGCCGCGCGCACCTGCTGTTCGTCTCTGCGCACGAAGTCTGGCCCGGGCACTTCCTGCAGTTCCTGCATTCCAATCGTGCCGATTGGAAGTTCGGGCAGTTGTTCGTTGGCTACGCGTTCGCCGAGGGCTGGGCCCACTACACCGAAGAGATGATGTATGACGCAGGCCTGGGAGCAGGCGATCCGGAAATGCATATCGGCCAGCTCAGCAACGCCTTGCTCCGCGACGTGCGCTTTCTTTCGGCAATCGGGCTGCACACCGGAGGAATGAGCCTGGCGGAGTCCGAGCGGATGTTCCGCGAAAAGGCATTCCAGGATCCAGGCAACGCACGGCAGCAGGCAGCGCGCGGCACCTTCGACCCGGCCTACCTCAATTACACGCTGGGGAAGCTGATGATCATGCAGCTGCGCGAGGACTGGACCGCGAAACACGGCGGCCGGGCCGGATGGAAAGCCTTCCACGACCAGTTCCTGTCCTACGGCGGCCCGCCGATCCCGCTGGTGCGCGCACAGATGACCGGATCGGTGCCGGAGGCCAGGCTGTGGAGCGGCAAGCCGCTGCCGGCCTCGCCCGAGGCGCAGTAGGTCCGGGCCTACCCAAACGCGGCGGGCGCATCGGCGACTGCCGCCGCTGGCGCGGTCTCAAGTCCGCGGCAGGGTGACGCCGGTCTGGCCCTGGTACTTGCCGCCACGGTCCTTGTACGAGGTCTCGCAGACCTCGTCGGACTCGAAGAACAACATCTGGGCGACGCCTTCGTTGGCGTAGATCTTTGCCGGGAGCGGCGTGGTGTTGGAAAACTCCAGCGTGACGTGGCCCTCCCACTCGGGCTCCAGCGGTGTCACGTTGACGATGATGCCGCAGCGCGCGTAAGTGCTCTTGCCAAGGCAGACCACCAGCGTGTTGCGGGGGATCCGGAAGAATTCCACGGTCCGCGCAAGCGCAAATGAGTTTGGCGGAATGATGCACACGTCCGCGACCACGTCGACGAAACTGCTGGGGTCGAAGTTCTTGGGATCGACGATGGTCGAATTGATATTGGTGAAGATCTTGAATTCACGCGCGCAACGCACGTCGTAGCCGTAGCTTGATGTCCCGTAGGAGACAATCCGATGGCCATCAGCAGCGTGCTTGACCTGCCCGGATTCGAACGGCTCGATCATGCGCTGGCCCTCGGCCATGCGGCGGATCCACTTGTCTGACTTGATGCTCATGCCTTGCCAGCTTCCATTTCGTTGTTGGGGAGAGATGACCGGTTCCGCGGCCAGAGCAGCCACAGCACGATCAGGTTGATCGACAGCACGCTCGCCGACGTCCAGCTGGGACGCGTGGCGAAATAATACAACTCGAAGGGAACGTAGATGCCCGCCGAGATCAGTCCCAGCCAGCGCGCCCAGTTGCGCATGAACCACAGCCCGTAGGCTTCGACGAAGCGCAGTGCCGCATAGGCGACTGCGGCGATCATCAGCAGGTTGTGCTCGCCATCGGCGGCATGCAGGAACGCCAGAAACTTCCGTGGAATGGCCAGCGTCGAGTCGATGTCGAGCAGGCGCAACATGGCGTTGCCGCCATTTTCAAGTACGTTGCTGTGGGCGCTGAGGATGCCCAGGCCGATGGCAAGGATGCTGGCGCCCTTGATCACGTCGATGATCGCGACAATTCGAAGCTTGCGCCGCGCATTCAGGTGCAGGGCGTGCTCGATCCCGTCGTTTACCTCGCGGATGGGATGGTGCTCGGTCATTGCCTCAGGTGTTCTGGATCACGATGTTCGGGAAGGAGATCGACTTGTTGCGCGCCTGCATGGACAGCTTTCCGGCGGCCGTCCTGGCGATCGCCCGATAAGTCGCCGCGATCGCGGAGTCCGGGTGCGAGACCACGGTCGGCGCGCCCGAATCGGCCTGTTCACGGATTGAGATGTCCAGCGGCAGCGAGCCGAGCAGTTGCACGCCATATTGAGCCGCCATCTTCTCGCCGCCGCCGGCGCCGAATACATGCTCGGCATGCCCGCAATTGGAGCAGACATGCACGGCCATGTTCTCGACGATGCCGAGCACCGGCACGTCGACCTTTTCGAACATCTTGAGCGCGCGGCGCGCGTCAAGCAGCGCGATGTCCTGCGGCGTGGTGACGATGATTGCGGCTGAAACCGGGACGCGCTGGGCAAGCGTCAGCTGGATGTCGCCGGTGCCCGGAGGCAGGTCGATGACCAGATAGTCGAGGTCTTTCCACAGCGTGGTGGTCAGCAACTGCTGCAGGTACTGGGTGGTCATCGGGCCGCGCCAGATCGCTGGCGTGTCCTCGCCGAGGAACAGGCCGATCGAGATCGCCTGGACGCCGTGGCTGAGCTTGGGTTCGATCGACTTGCCATCGGGGCTGTCGGGCTTGCCGGTAAGTCCGAGCATCATCGGGATGCTTGGACCGTGGATATCGGCATCCAGCACGCCGACCCGCGCGCCCTCCGCGGCGAGGGCCAGCGCCAGGTTGACGGCGGTTGTGGATTTGCCGACGCCGCCCTTGCCGGAGGCCACGGCGATGATGTTTCGGACTTCCGGCAACGGCGTCAGGTCCTTCTGGACCCGGTGCGCATTGATGCGGGTAGTGATGCCGACAGTGACCTGGGTGACCGCCGGCAGCGCGGCGAAGACCGCGGCCCGCACCAGTTCGGTCAATTCCGCGTGCCAACTGGCGGCTGGATAGGACAGCTGCAGTTCGATGGCTACCCGGGTGCCATCCACACCGACGCCACGGACAGCATGCGAAGCCACCAGGTCGGCGCCCGTATGCGGATCGATGATCCGCGACAGGGCGGCGCGCACGGACTCGGCGCTGGGTGACTCGAGGAGTTGGTTCATTCGGGGGGAGAATCCGGTTCGACCCGGCAATTGTACCGGAAGCCCGTCCCCGGGCGGCGCGGGCGCGGGAGGCACGAAGCCAGCCGTGCTGCCTGAAACACCGGCCTGTCTGCGATAATCAGCATATGAATCCTGCGCCTTCCCTCGTCACCACTGCCCTTCCGTACGCCAATGGCCCACTGCACCTGGGTCATCTGGTCGGCTACATCCAGGCCGACATCTGGGTTCGCGCCCGCCGGATGGCCGGCGGCAGCGTCCATTTCGTCTGCGCCGACGACGCCCATGGCACGCCGATCATGCTGGCTGCGGAGAAGGCCGGGCTATCGCCGGAGGACTTCATTCGCGACGTGCAGGCCGGGCACGAGCGCGACTTCGCCGAATTCGGCGTCGCCTTCGACCATTACCACTCGACCCATTCGGAGGAAAACCGCGTCCTTGCGACGCTGATCTACAGCCGCCTGCGCGACGGTGGGTTCATCGCGCGACGCTCGATCCAGCAGCTTTACGATCCGGAGCGGGAGATGTTTCTTCCCGATCGCTACATCAAGGGCGACTGCCCGCGCTGCGGTACGCCCGACCAGTACGGCGACAATTGCGAGAACTGCGGCGCGGCCTATTCTCCGACCGACCTGAAGAATCCGCGCTCGGTGGTTTCCGGCGCCACGCCGGTGCTGCGTGATTCGGAGCATTACTTCTTCGAGTTGGGCAAGTTCGAAGACATGCTGCGTCGCTGGCTATCCGGCGATGTCGCGTCGGCATCGGTGAAGGCCAAGCTCGGCGAGTGGCTCGAGGGTGGCCTGCGCGACTGGGATATTTCCCGGGACGCACCCTATTTCGGTTTTCCGATTCCCGACGCGCCGGGAAAGTTCTTCTACGTTTGGCTGGACGCGCCGATCGGCTACCTTGCCAGCTTCCGCGCTTTCTGCAATCTGGGTGGCGCGGATTTCGACGCTTTCCTGACGCCGGGAACGACAACCGAGATGCACCATTTCCTCGGCAAGGACATCATCAATTTCCACGGGCTGTTCTGGCCGGCGATGTTGCACGGCGCCGGATTCCGGACGCCAACGCGCCTGCACGTCAATGGCTACCTGATGGTCAACGGCGCCAAGATGTCGAAATCGCGCGGCACGTTCGTCATGGCGCGAACCTACCTCGACGCCGGGCTCGACCCGGAATGCTTGCGCTATTACTTCGCGACAAAATCGGCGGCCAGCGTCGACGACCTTGACCTGAACCTGGAAGACTTCACGGCCCGGGTGAATTCCGACCTAGTCGTCAAGTTCGTCAATCTCGCCAGTCGCGCTTCCGGGTTCGCCACGCGACACTTCGATGGCGTGCTGGACCGCCGGCTCGCTGCCGGCGCGCGCGATCGCGTCGACGATGCGCTGGCCAGCGTCGAGCCGATCCGCCGGCATTACGAACTCGGCGACTTCGCCGCCGTCGCCCGTGAGTCGATGCGCCTTTGCGATCTGCTTAACCAACGATGGGACGAGGCGAAGCCGTGGATCCTGGCCAAGGATCCGACGCGTGCCGACGAACTGCAGCAGGTATGCAGCGAGTGCTTGCTCGGCTTCTACGTTGTGGCCGCCTGCCTCGCGCCGATCCTTCCCGGACTCGGCGGCCGCGCGCTGGCCCTGTTCGATACCCACCTGGACCAACTGCAGGGACGCCCGCTGCCGCTGCCAACTCGCGTGCTGCCCTACCAGCCGTTGCTCATCCGAATCGATCCCAAGCAAGTGGAAGCCATGACCGAAGCATCGCGCGAAGACCTCAAGCCAGCCCAGGCCGATCCGGCCGGCGCCCCTGCCGCCGCCGGTGCGCAAGCGCCCGTGCGTCCGAATGCAAAACCGGCAAGCGAACCTGTCGCCGGCGGGACGGGCACCATCGGCATCGAGGATTTCGCCAGGCTCGACTTGCGCATCGGCACGGTGCTCGAATGCGCCGCAGTCGAGGGCTCCGACAAGTTGCTGCGTTTCCAACTGGACGCCGGTGAACTCGGGCAACGCCAGATCTTTTCCGGTATCCGCGCCGGCTATCCCGCTCCCGCTGCGCTGGTCGGCAGGCACGTCGTCTTCATCGCCAACCTGGCGCCGCGCAAGATGCGTTTTGGCCTGTCCGAGGGAATGATCCTGTCGGCAGGCGGCGACGACGGCCTGTTCCTGCTCGACGTCGATTCGGGCGCAGCGGCCGGCATGTCGGTCAAATAGCGGCGCATCGCGTGGCGTGGCTCATGCCATGACTGACCTGTTGCTCATCTTCCTCGGCACGGCCTGCGCCAGCGAGCTGCTGCTTTGCTTCGCCGTCGATGGCCGGCATGGCCGCCTGTCGGTCGGCAGGCTGGCGACGCTGGGGCTGTCCGGCTGCGTGCTGGCGGGCCTGTGGCTGGTCCAGCGCCTGCCATCCACGCAAGCGTCGGTCGCGGTCGCTGGCGACTTCCTGCGCGGCCTGGCGCTGGCATTCACTGCCTGGGCGCTGGCGCAGGGCCGTGCCGCGATCAGCCCGCAGGACGCTCGCGTCGTCCGCTTCCTGCGAGCCGTCGTTCCGCTGCTGTCGGCGAATGTAGTCGTCACCGTGCTAACGCTCGCCGGCCTGGTTCCGTTCACCAGCCTCGCTGCGGTGGTCCTCCTCTGCGTCGGCTGCTCCGCGCTCTTGCACATCGCGACGCTGGCCTATCCGGCATTGCGCGAGCGCATCGTGTTTGCCGACCTCCCCGCCGCCTGGCGGGGCGCGCCGATCGCCGCAATGACGCTGTGCATCATCGCGTTGGCATGGACGGGCCTGGCCAGGACTTTGCCGTGGTGACCGTACTTGTCGTGCTGGTGGCGGCGCTGGTCCCGGCGCTTGGCATGGCCTGGCTCGTCCGTCGCTTTCCTGTCGCGGAATCGGAGCTGGCCGAGCAGATCGACCAGCTGCTGCCGCAGACGCAGTGCGGGCAGTGCGGCTATGCGGGCTGCAAGCCGTACGCATTGGCGATCGCCCGCAGCGAGGCGGACATCAACCAGTGCCCGCCGGGTGGAATCGAGGGAGTGCACAAGCTCGCGCGCTTGCTGGGGCGCGAAGCCAAGCCGCTCAATCCGGACAACGGTGTCGAAAAACCGCCGCTGGTTGCCCTCATCCGCGAAGAAGAATGCATCGGTTGCACCAAGTGCATCCAGGCGTGTCCAGTAGATGCGATCGTTGGCGCGCCGAAACTGATGCACACGGTGATTGCGGCCTTGTGCACCGGGTGCGAGCTGTGCATCCCACCCTGCCCGGTCGACTGCATCGACCTGTTGCCGCCTACAGCCGCTCCACGCGATAACCACGCGACTCTAACTGGCTGACCAGTCCGTCAGGCCCGATCAGGTGCATCGTGCCGACGACCACCAGCGTGTCGTCACGGGCCTCCTGGTCGAGCATCCGCCGGATCTTCGGCAACCATGCCTGGTTGCGATCAACATTGATCCGCTGGTACAAGCGCGCGTAGTCGCGCTTGAACTCGACGCTCAACCGCTCGTCCAGTTTCTGCACGTTTCCGGCCCGCCAGTAAGCATGCAACTGGTCCATCTTCGCCTTGAAATCGTCTGCGTCGCCGAGGGCTTCCTCAAGCGACTGCTGCTGTTCCGCCGCGCTCATCCCATCAAGCGCCGTAATCTGTTCTTCGCCAGTCTCCAACCCCATCGTCGGTTTCCGGGCCGAGGCAGAGCGCGCCATCATGTGTTGGTCCAGCCCCTGGGCCGGGTCGTAGCCCAGACGCATCAGCTCCTGCATGCTGATCAGCAACGACACCATCCAGGCCTCCGTGCCGGCGAAGTTCTGCACTGGCACTCCGCGCCGGAACGCGTAGTCCTCGAGCTTTCGCCAGGTGCCCCCGGGAATGGAATCGCGAAGCGTCGTGCCCTTCGGAAACGTGGCCGCCGCCATCATCTTGCGTGGAAGTTCGGGGGAGCGCATTTCGTCCGGCGACAGCTCGAAGGCAACCCGTTCGGCATCCGCAAAGGCGAGCTCCACCGTGGCGCCGAGCGGGTAGTCGCTGGGCTTAAGCGCATGGAAGGAACCGAGCAGGTAAACTTCGTTGTCGGCATCGCTCACCCGCCACAAGAGCGGTTTTGGCGCTGTCTGCGCAGAGGCGCAGGCGCCGACGGCGGCAATGCCCAGCCCAACCAGCCAGCGCGCAGCCGAATTCATCAGTTGACGCTCGCGGTGCCGGGTTTGAGCGGCTTTTTCTCGCCGGCGGTGACTGCGAGGTCAAGGCGGTTCTGTAGAGGCGGCATCGGGCATGTGGAATAAGCGGTGAAGGCGCAAGGCGGGTTGTAACCCTTGTTGAAGTCGACCGTGGTGAACCCGGCCGCGTCAGGCCAGTCCGCGTACAGGAAGCGCGCGGCAGCATAGCTCTGGTGGCCACTGGTGCGATCGGCGTAGATCAGGAACAGCTGGTGGTCACCCTCGTCGACAGCTTCCAAGGTGTAGGTCTTGCCGTCCTTTTCGAAGGTGACGGTGCCGGGATTGTCCATCTTCTCGACCATGCCGAGGATGTTGACGATATCTATCTTGCTGCCGGGCGGATGCGCAGTGAACCCGGCCTTGAAGCGAAAGCCCGGATCGATCGGGAAATAGTCGATGCCCGGGAAACCGGTGCGGGTCGGGGCCAGCGCGTCACGTACGCGCAAGGCATGGCGATCGCCGCGCTTGATGACGATGAAGCTGGCGTCACCGCGGTTGAATCCCACCACGGTGGTTTCCTGGAGCGGATCGGCGTCGGTGGCCAACGCCGTGCTGGCGGTCGCCGGCTGCCCGTTGATGGTCACGTCGGCGCCAACCTCAGGGGAGAACTGCACCGAGCCGTCCTTGTCCAGCTTGACCACGCCCACGTGCGCGGGCCCCACGGCCAGGCGCGTGCCGTTGTCGGCGCCGGAACCGACTCGCGTGTTGCCGATTTCGATCCAGTGCATGCCGACCAGCGACAGCCAGCCGTCGTGTTTCGTCAGGCGCTGCACTCGGCCCGCACGCCAGTCCTGGATCTGCTTTTCGTAGGCCATTTTTTCTGCACGCTCCCTGGCGGCTGCGGCAGCAGCGGCGCTTGCATCCGAGTTTGCCTGCTCGCCAGTGCAAGCCGCCAACGTGGCGGCGCCAAGGAAGCAGGATGCCAGCGCTATTGATCGATTCATCTTTCAGCGTCCACGAAGGAAAAGTTTGTCCAGCTCGGCCTTGGAAAGTTGCACCCAAGTCGGCCGGCCGTGATTGCACTGGCCGGAGCGTTCGGTTGCTTCCATGTCGCGCAACAACGCGTTCATCTCAGCGAGACCCAGCCGGCGGTTGGCCCGGACCGAAGTGTGACAGGCCAAGGTAGACAGTAGTTCATTGCGAGCCTGCTCGAGTACCCGGCTATCGCCCCGTTCGCGAAGGTCGTTGAGCACGTCGAGCACCAGCGACTGGGGGTCGAGGTCGGCCAACAGCGCAGGAATCGCGCGGACGCTGATCGCCTGCGGACCAGTCCGTCGCAATTCGAAGCCAAGCGCATCCAGGGCGTCGGCAAATTGCTCGGCGACGTCTGCTTCGCGCTCCGCCACTGCCAGCGACAAGGGCACCAGCAATGGCTGCGAGCGAATGCCGGAACCGTCCTGCGCCTCTTTCAGCCGCTCGTAGGTGATCCGTTCGTGCGCGGCGTGCATGTCCACCAGCACCAGGCCGTGCGCATTCTCGGCGAGGATGAACACACCGTGCAGCTGCGCCAGTGCGAAACCCAGCGGAGGCGGAATGCTGTCGTCGGCATCCGCGATGTCCTGGCGCGCGTGCCCCAGTGGATTGCCGTACAGGGCGGCATAACCGGCGATCGCCTCCCGGACCGGCAGGTTCATCGGCGACTGTACCGAAGGCAGCCAGCCGGCGCCGCCAATTGTCGCCATGCCCTCGTCGTTGCGCGGTTCAGCGTGGGAAGCGGTGGGCGCCATGCCGGCACGCGTCCCGGCCAGCGCCTCGTGCAAAGTGCGATAGACGAAATCATGCACCAGCCGGCCGTCGCGGAAACGCACCTCCAGCTTGGCCGGGTGCACGTTGACGTCGACGCGGCGCGGATCCAGTTGCAGGAACAGCACGAAGGCGGGATGGCGGCCATGGAACAACACGTCGGCGTAGGCCTGGCGGACAGCGTGGGCAACGATGCGATCGCGAACCGCGCGGCCGTTGACATAGAAGTACTGCTGGTCGGCGCTCGACCGGGATGCCGTCGGCAGACCCACCCATCCGCGCAGCGACAGGCCGGCTGCGGATTGATCTATCGCCAGGCAGCGGTTCGTGAAGTCATCGCCGAGCGCCTCGGCAATCCGGCGCAATTGTTCGCCACCCTCGGCGATGCCGCGGTATTGCCGGGACAGCTTGCCGTTATGGGATACGCGTAGCTCAACGTCGGGACGGGCCATCGCCAGCGAGCGCATCCATTCCTCGACGTGGCCGAATTCGGTGCGCTCGGCGCGCATGAATTTTCGCCTTGCCGGCACGTTGTAGAACAGGTCGCGGACCTCCACCGTCGTACCGGTGGGATGCTGGTGTGGCTGCACGACACCGTGCTTGCCACCGTCGATTTCCAGGCGCGAGCCATGCCCCGCCGTCGCGGTGCGCGAGCTGATAGCGAAGCGGCTGACAGAAGCGATGGAAGGGAGTGCTTCGCCGCGGAATCCCATCGTGGCAACCTGTTCCAGGTCGTCGAGCGAACCAATCTTGCTGGTGGCGTGCCGCGAAACAGCGAGGCCCATGTCGTCGGCATCCATCCCTTGGCCGTCGTCGCGGACGCGGATCAGGCGAATGCCGCCCTCTTCCAGGTCCACGTCGACGCGGCGCGCGCCGGCGTCGAGCGCGTTCTCGACCAATTCCTTGACCACCGACGAAGGCCGCTCGACGACTTCGCCCGCGGCAATCTGGTTGATCAGGATTTCAGGCAGCAGGCGGATCGGCACGCGGACTCTGGGACAACCAAAGTCGACATGATACCAGCGGCGCTACTCAGGCGATGACGCGACCCAGGGCGCCGAGGCGCCGTCCGCACCGCCGTTGAGGCTGGCGTACCAGCTGCCGACCGGCGCCTGGTCGGTGAAATACTTGCGGATGCCGCCAGCGATGGCTTGCGCCAGCCGGGTCCGGTAGCCGGCGTCATTGAGTCTCTGCTCTTCGCTGGGGTTGGTGATGAACCCAGTCTCGATCAGCATCGATGGCACGTCGGGCGAACGCAGCACCACGAAGTTCGCGCGCTCGATCGCGGGCTTGTGCGCCTTGCCGACATTTTTCAGCGAGCCGAGCACGTGGTTGGCGATGTCGTCGGAAGCCCGCATCGTCGCGCTCTGGGACAAGTCCAGCAGGACCGCGGCCAGGTTAGGATCCTTGTGGTCCAACGACACGCCACCGACGAGGTCGGCCGCATTTTCCTGGTCGGCAAGCCAACGGGCCGCCTGCGACGAGGCCCCGCGCGTGGACAGCACGAATACGGACGCGCCACTGGCGCTGTCGTTAGGCGATGCATCGGCGTGGATCGAGATGAAAAGATCGGCCTGTGCCGCGCGCGCCTTCATGTAACGCTGCTTCAGCGGCACGAAGGTATCGCCATCGCGGATGAGCACCGCACGCAGGCCGGGGTCGGCGTTGATCTGCCTGGCCAGTTCGCGGGCAACGGCGAGTGTCACTGCCTTTTCGCGGACTCCACTCGGGCCGGACGCGCCGGGATCCTTGCCACCGTGCCCGGCATCAATGGCGACGACGAGCTTGCGTTGACCACTGCCGATGACGTCCTTGACCGTCCGGGTTGCCGTTCGGGGCGGCGTTGGCTGCGGCATCGGGGATTGGGAATGGGGTTGTGCAGGCGGCAACTCGGATGCGGCGACCTTGCCGAGGCCGGAAATCGGGCTCTCGTCCGTGCCAGGATCCAACTGCGGCTGCGGCCGTGCGGGCGTAAGCAGTGCACGGTCGAGCCCGCTGCTTTCCTGCAAGGATCCTGCGATCTCCGCGGCGGGCGCGGACGCAGGCAGCACCGGAGCCACGATCGCAGCAACTGGCTGGTCTACGATGACCCGTGCGACGGGAGCGGGCGCGGGTGGCCGGGCCACGACCAGACGGCCAGGCACCGAGAGCTCCACAACCAGCCTGGTGACCGCTCCTTCCTTTTCCACCCGGCTTCTTGTCGTCACCGCATTGGCCAGGTCAAGGACGATTCGCAGGGTTCCGGCAACCGGCTTGCCTGCCCGTACATTGGCGACGGCACCGTTCGGACCGGGCAGGTCGAATCCGGGCGCCAGCCGCGCCTGCTCAAGGTCGAGCACCAGCCGGTCGGGATTGGCGAGGGTAAAAACCTTGTACTGGCCCAGCCCCTGGACTTCCAGGACGGCGCGCGTTCCCTGCTCGTCCTCGAGCAGCTTCATGTCGCGCACATCCGCGGCCGAAAGCGGCCCACTGGCTAGCAAAACCAGGCAGGCAGGCCAGAAACGGGACAGGGCGCGACTCATGCCGGGATTGAAGCACCGGAGTTTGCCGAATGCAAGTACTTTTCCCTTGAGAATCCGGTACCTGGCTTACTTTCCTCAGAATGGCCTAAGAAGAAGCTCCAGGACCCGCCAATTTACTGAGGGTAGCCAGCCAGGCCTGGCCATTCTCCGTGGCAGCGCGCAATTCAGCCTGCCGGCCATCGCCACTCGTCTCCAGGGTGATCTCCAGGTCCGGCCCCGGCACTGACCCACCCCCGCGTTCGGGCCACTCGACCAGCCAGAGCCTGGCTTGCCCGTGTAGATCCTCAAGCCCGAGGAAGTCCAGTTCGGCCGCCGCGGCAATGCGGTACAGGTCGAGATGGACCGCCTCCCCTTCCTGCAACGGGTACCGCTCAATCAGTGTGTAGGTAGGACTCTTGATTGCGCCGCGCACGCCCAAGGCGCGCAGCAACGCCCGCGCCAGCGAAGACTTTCCAGCGCCAAGATCGCCTCGCAACCAGACCACGGCAGTCGCTGGCATGCTTTGCGCGAGGCGCTCGCCCAACTGGTCGGTTTCAGCGGCCGTCGGGAGGAACTGCCGATCACTCATTCCGGATTGGCCAGCCGACGCAAATGCGGAAACAAGTCGGAAGGCAGGAGCCCGCGCTCGCCATCGACGCGAGCGGCTTCATCGCCGGCAGCGCCATGCAGCAAAGCACCGTAAACCGCCGCGTCGAACAACGACAGACGTTGCGCGTGCAAGGCCGCGATCACGCCGGTCAGGACGTCGCCCATGCCGCCGGTGGCCATGCCCGGATTACCTGCGCCAATGACGGCCGTCGTCTCGCCCGGCGCGCCGACCAACGTACCTGCGCCCTTGAGGACGACCACGCAGCTGAACTTCTCAACCAACGCGTCGATCGCAGCGAAGCGATCCGCCTGCACTTTCACCTTGTCGATTCCGAGCAGTCGGGCCGCTTCGCCGGGGTGCGGCGTCAGGATAGCCTGCACAAGCGGCCGCGGTTGCGCCGCGAGCAGCATCAGTCCGTCCGCATCGAGAATCAGGGGCTTGCCGGAGTCGGCAGCTGCTTCAAACAGCTCCTTCCCCCAATTCCCCTGCCCCAGTCCGGGACCGACCGCGAGAACGTCGGCCCTTGCGATCAGCACTTTAAGCGCCTCGGCATCCTCGATGGCGTGCGTCATCGCCTCGGGCCGCGCCGCGACCAGCGCAGCGACGCCTTCAGTGCGGGTGGCGACGCTGGCGAGCCCGGCGCCGGCGCGCAACGCGGCTTCGGCACACAGGCGCACGGCGCCACCCATGCCCATCTCGCCGCCCACGCACAACACGTGGCCGTGCTCGCCCTTGTGCGCATTCGCATGCCGCGGCCCCAGTCCGGCGGCAAGGTCGTCCTTGCGGAACAGCATCGCCGCCGGCGGAAAACCGGCCAGCACCGATTCCGGCAAGCCAAGCGAATCCAGCACCACCTCGCCCGCGACATCGCAGGCCTGCCCGGTATACATCCCGCGCTTTCCGGCAACGAAGCTGATGGTGACATCGGCGTCGATGCAGGCCCTGCTCACCCTGCCTCGATCAGCGTCGAGGCCGGAGCAGACATCAAGCGCCAGCACCGGCATGCGCGTGGCGTTGATCCGCTCGATCATTGCCTGCACCGCTCCGCCGGGCGAGCGCGCCAGGCCGATGCCGTACAGGGCGTCCACCCAGATGTCCGCGGGCGGAAGCACGCCGTCGAACGCGCGCGAAATGCCACCCGCCAATCGCCAGTCGTCCGCTGCGCGCTTGCCTTCCTTGCTGCGCGGCGCTCCCTCCGGCGCGACCATCACCTGCACCTGGCATCCGGCTGCTTTCGCCAGGCGCGCCAGCACGTAGCCGTCGCCGCCATTGTTGCCGGGTCCGCAGACCACGACGATTCGATCCGCCTCGGGCCATCGCTTGCGCAACAAGGCCCAAGCCGCCGACCCCGCCCGACCCATCAACTCGTAGGAAGAAAGGCCGAGGGCCTCGATCGCCTGCTGGTCGATCGCGCGTACCTGGTCCGTGCTGAACAATGGCAGGGGCGATTGCATCGGCTGATTCTATACTTGTCGAATGCAGGAACTGGCGGCATTGGCCGAAGACATCAAGCGCTGGAGTCGCGAACTGGGATTCCAGCAGGCGGGCGTGGCGGGCGTTGAACTGGGCGAGGACGAGGCGCAGCTGCGCGACTGGCTGGCGAAAGGCCAGCATGGCGAGATGGAATACATGGCGCGGCATGGTGACATGCGCTCGCGCCCAGCCGAACTCCGGCCCGGCACCCTGCGGGTGGTATCCGTCCGCATGGACTATGGCACCGGTGACGATGTCGAGGCATGGTCCACGCTCACCGAGGGTTCGCGCGCCTACGTGGCCCGGTACGCGCTCGGTCGCGACTACCACAAGCTGATGCGCTCGCGGCTGCAGAAACTTGCCGACCGCATTGCCGAGCACGCCGGCCCTTTCGGCTACCGCGTGTTCGTGGACTCCGCTCCGGTGCTCGAGCGAGCCCTTGCGCGCAATGCCGGCCTCGGCTGGATCGGCAAGAATGCCTGCCTGATCAACAAGTCCGCGGGCAGCTGGTTCTTCCTGGGAGAAATATTCACCGACTTGCCGTTACCCGTCGACCAGCCGGCCAGCGCCCATTGCGGAACGTGTACGCGTTGCATCGAGATCTGTCCTACGCAGGCGATCATCGCGCCGAACCGAGTGGATGCTCGCCGCTGCATCAGTTACCTGACCATCGAGCAGCGCGGCTCCATCCCGGTCGAATTCCGGGTGGCGATGGGCAACCGCATTTTTGGATGCGACGATTGCCAGCTGATCTGCCCGTGGAACAAGTTCGCCGTGCGCTTCGACGAGCCCGACTTCAAGGCGCGCAACGACCTGGACAAGGCAACACTGGCGGACCTGTTCGCCTGGACTGAGCAGCAGTTCCTCGAGCGCACCGAGGGTTCAGCAATCCGGCGCGCCGGATACCTGGGTTGGCTGCGCAACATCGCCGTGGCGCTTGGCAACGCTCCCACGTCAACGGCCATCGTCGCCGCGTTGCAGTCGCGGCTCTCGCATCCATCCGAACTGGTGCGCGAACACGTGGAATGGGCATTGCAGCAGCACGATGCGGGAGCGGAAGCGCGGCCAGATTAACGGCGGGAAGCAAGCTCGGTCAGCAGTGCGCGGGTAATTGCATCGGGCACGCCTGTCGCGGCACCGGAGGCAACCGCAGGAAGCAGGGCCTCGGCGATCCGCTTGCCGAGTTCGACGCCCCACTGGTCGAAGGCATTGATGCCCCAGACAACGGACTGGATGTACACGCTGTGCTCGTACATGGCCAGCAGCATGCCGAGGCTATGCGGGGTAAGTTCATCGATCAGCAACAGCGTCGATGGCCGGTTGCCGGGATAGCTCTTTTGCGGGTCGGCATCGGCGGCGCCATTTGCCATCGCTTCGCTTTGCGCGAGCAGGTGCGACAGCAGCGCGTCGTGGCTGGCCTGGTAGGGGTGCGCCGCCTTCGCGAAGCCGATGAAATCGCAGGGCACGGTATCCGTTCCCTGGTGCAGCGCCTGGAAGAAACTGTGCTGGCTGCTGGTGCCCGCCCCGCCCCAGATCACCGGGACCGTGGCAACCGCCACTGCGGACCCGTCCTGGCGCACGGACTTGCCGAGGCTCTCCATTACCAGTTGCTGAAGATAGCTGGGCAACAGTGCCAGGCGGTCGTCATAGGGCAGAATCGCCTGGGCATCAAGTCCGAGCGCATTGCGATTCCAGATCGCCGTCAGCGCATGCCACGCGGGCAGATTCGACTCCAGCGGCTGCTCCAGCACGTGCGCGTCCATCTCGGCCGCGCCATCGAGCAATTGCCCGAATCCATTGAGGCCGATCGACAGGGCCACGACGAATCCAACCGCCGACCACACCGAATAGCGCCCGCCCACCCAATCCCACATCGGCAATACCCGTTCCGCATTGACGCCAAACTCCGCGGCCCTGGCCGCGTTGGCGGTGACTGCGTAGAAGCGATCGCCGCTACCCATCCACTGCTTGAGGATCGCGCCATTGAGCAGGGTTTCCTGGGTGCCGAAACTCTTCGACACCAGGACTACCGCGGTCCGGGCCGGATCCAGCCGCTGCAGCAAATCGTGCGCCGCGCCGGCGTCGGCGTTGTTGAGGAAGTGGATGCGGAAGCGGCCAATTTCGCAATGACGCAGCGCCGCCACCGCCAGGCGAGGTCCAAGGTCGGAGCCACCGATGCCAACGTTGATCACGTCGGTCACGCCGGAGTCCTCCAGTTCCGCGGCGAGCGCTTGCATGCGCTCGCGTGCATCCATGGCCTGCGTGCGCGCGGCAATCGCCGCCGGCGTTGCAGCGAGACCGCTGCGCAACGCGGTATGCAGTGCGGGCCGATCCTCGGAAACGTTTACGGGTTCACCGCCGAACATCGCGGCCAATGCGTCGGACACGCCGGCGGCGCGGGCCAAATCGAACAACGCGGAAAGCGCCTCGCGGTCGAAGCGCTGTCGTGCGAAGCATGCGTACAGCGGACCGACGCGCAGCGCAAAAGCGGTACTGCGGCGCGGATCGCTGGCGATGATGGCGGCCAGGGGCCTGTCGATCAGGCGCGCCGCCTGCCGACTGAGCGACTGCCATTGCGGGTCAACCTGCACCATCAGCCTGCGTCGAACTCTAGGTTGTCGATCAGCCGCGTGCGGCCGAGCCTGGCAGCCACCAGCGCGAGCAAGCCGGGTTCATTGGCAACGAGCGGCCGGGTGAGATCCGCTCGCCTTATTTCGGCGTAGTCGACGGTGAAGCCAGCCAGCTCCAGCTCGCGGCGCGCCGTCTGCTCGATGTCCTGGACAGGCAAGGACCCGGCCGCCTGCGCGCGCATCGACTGCAAGACGCGGTGGATCGTGGTCGCGGTGACGCGCTGGCCGGGATCCAGGTACTGGTTGCGCGAACTCATCGCCAATCCGTCCGGCTCGCGCAGGGTCGGCGCCGGCACGATGCTCACCGGGAAACTCATTTCGGTGGTCATGTAGCGGATCACTTGCAACTGTTGGTAATCCTTGCGCCCGAACACGGACACGTCCGGCTGCACCATGTTGAACAGGCGGGCAACGACCTGCGCAACGCCGTTGAAGTGCCCCGGTCGATGCGCGCCGCACAGGATGTCGGTGATTCCCGGCACGTGCATCTGCACGCAACCGATCGTCCCGAACGGATACATCTCCTCCACCTGGGGCAGGAACAGCGCATCGCATCCCCGGCCAGCGAGACCGGCGATATCGGAGTCCGGCGTGCGCGGGTAGTGCGCGTAATCCTCGTTGGGTCCGAACTGGGTCGGGTTCACGAAAATGCTCGCGACCACGCGGTCGCAGTGCTCGCGCGCCAGGTCGACCAGCGCGAAATGGCCGGCGTGCAAGTTGCCCATGGTGGGCACGAACCCGACCCGCAGTCCGGCGCGTCGCCATGCGCCGGTCACGAGGCGCAGTTCGGCGAGGGAAGTGACGGTTTCCATCAGTCGTAGCCGTGCTCGGGACCGGGGAAACTGCCATCGCGCACGGCGTCGGCGTAGGCCTTGATCGCGCCCGCGATCGAACCGGATTTCTCCAGGAAATCCTTCACGAAGCGCGGCCGGCGATGCCCGGAATTGATGCCAAGCATGTCGTGCAACACCAGTATCTGGCCATCGCAGGCCGGTCCGGCGCCGATGCCGATGGTCGGAATGGCAAGCCGCTTGGTGATCTCCGCAGCCAGCGCACTGGGCACGCACTCGAGCACGAGCAACTCAGCGCCGGCTTCGGCAACCGCTTCGGCATCGGCAAGCAGTCGCTCCGCCGCGGCCTGTTCCCTGCCCTGCACCCGGTAGCCGCCGAGCTTGAGCACCGATTGCGGGGTCAGGCCGAGGTGTGCGCAAACGGGAATGTCGCGGACGCTGAGGAAATGGATCGTCTCAAGCATCGTGCCCGCACCCTCCAGCTTGACCATGCTGGCACCGCCCGCCGCGAGCATGGGCACCGCCGCGTCAAGCGCGCGATCGGGCGTGGCATAACTCTGGAAAGGCATGTCGGCGATCAGCAGGGCGCTGCGCAGTCCGCGTGACACGCAGGCGGTGTGATAAACGATGTCTTCGACGGTGACCGGCAGGGTCGAGCTGTGGCCCTGGATCACCATGCCCAGCGAGTCGCCGACCAGCACCACGTCGGTGCCATTGGCGTCCAGCACCCTGGCAAAACTCGCGTCGTAGGCTGTCAGCGCGACAATCCGCTCGCCATCCGCCTTCATCTGCCTCAGCTTGGGCACGGTTATCGCCGGCCGGGGTGTCCCCTTGGTGGAATCGGCATACATGCGAGGCTCCTCAGGATTCTAGTCGATCGCTTCGATGGCGCTGGCGTCCACGCGAGCAAGCAGGTCGCTGACGACGCCAACACCCATGATATCCAGCGTGGGCGCGATCTCGGCCAGCGGTACCAGCACGAAGGCGCGTTCGTGCAGGTGCGGGTGTGGAAGGTGCATGCCTGGCTCGTCGATGGACTCGTCGCCAAATGTCAGCAGGTCGAGATCGATCTCGCGCGGCCCCCACTTTTCCCCCTCGCTGCGCTCACGGCCAAACTTGGCCTCGATCTCGAGCAGGTAGTTGAGCAGCACGCGCGGCGTCAGCCGCGTCTGCAGTTCAACCACGGCGTTGATGAAATCCGGCTGGTCGGTGCGCCCCCAGGGCGGCGTGCGGTAGAACTTCGACTGCACCCTGATGCTGGTCTGCGGTAGTGAGTCCAGCGCCCACATGGCTTCGGTCAGCGTCGTCTGCACATCGCCGAGGTTGCCGCCCATGCCGACAAAGGCGCGAATGGGTGGATTCATGACTCGGGCACACCGGCGGGTTGCAAGGCATCCGGGCTGCGCCGACGACGACGCCGTTTGCGCGGCGCTTGCGCCGACTCGTGGTCGTGCATGTCGGCAGGCATGCCTCGACTGGATTCGAGGACCTGGGCAAGGTGCTCGGGGGATTGTGCCTGTGCTTCGCGCCAGAACGCCACGTCTTCAGCCATCTCCGGATTGCCGCTCATCCGCAGCTCGAGAAAATCAAAGGCAGCACGGAAACGCGGGTGTGAAAGCAGCTTGAACACGCGCTTGCGCAGGCGCTGGGCAAACCTGGGTTGCAGCAGCCAGATCTCCTGCATCGGCAGCGAGAAGCGGCGCGGCAGCGCGATGCGCTCCGCCTGATGCAGCGTGACCCGGTCGGCGGCGCGCTGCTGCGCAACCGAAGGATCCACGCCCGCCTTCTGCAGGACCGCGAGTTCGCGACAATAGGCCGGCCAGAGCAGCGCGGCAAAAAGGAATGCCGGCGTCACCGGCCGGTCTTCGGCAACTCGCGCATCGGTGCTGCGCAGTGCCTGGATCAGCGTGGCGCGCAGTGATCCGCTTCGATTGGTTTCAAGCGCGCGCGCGGTCTCCGGGAACAGCGCAGGCAGCAGGCCGTGCCGCTCGAGCGAGAGGAAACTGGTTTCGGCATGCCCTGCCATGAACATTTTCAGGCATTCGTCGAACAGGCGAGCCGGCGCGGCGCCGAGCAGCAAGGGGGCCAGCCTCGGTATCGGTTCGGCGGCGGCGGGGTCAATGGAGAAATCAAGCTTGGACGCCAGCCGCACTGCGCGCAGCATGCGCACCGGATCCTCGCGGTAGCGCGATTCGGGATCACCGATCAGCTTCAGCACCCTCGCCTGCACGTCTTCGAACCCGCCGACGTAATCGCGCACCGAGAAGTCCTCGATCGCGTAATACAGAGCGTTTGCAGTGAAGTCCCGACGGACCGCGTCGTCCTCGATGGTGCCGTAGACGTTGTCCCGGCTCAGCCGGCCCTCGCCAACCGTCTCGCGGTCACCGCTGCCATCATCTTCATTGGCGCGAAAGGTCGCGACCTCGATGATTTCGCGACCATAGATCACATGGGCGAGGCGAAAGCGCCTGCCGATCAGCCTGCAATTGCGGAACAGGGACTTGACCTGCTCCGGGGTCGCGTCGGTCGCTACATCGAAGTCCTTCGGGTGTCCGCCGATCAACAGGTCGCGCACTGCGCCGCCGACCAGGTAGGACGCGAACCCGCCCTCGCGCAAGCGATACAGGACCCGCAACGCGTTGGGACTGATGTCCTTGCGGGAGATTCCGTGCGCGTCGCGCGGCACGACGCGCGGGGCACGCAGGCTTGCAGTGATGGTTTCCGTCATGGGAACTCTGGTCCGGATTCCTTCCGGCCGAAGAGTCGCCGGCATAGCCTAGGCGACAGGGTGGTCAAGCCGCTATACTAGCCTCTGCCATCGGTGCAATCCATGCGCTCCCTTCGTCTAGCGGTCCAGGACACGGCCCTCTCAAGGCTGGAACACGAGTTCGAACCTCGTAGGGAGCGCCACCGACTTCTCTTGCCGGACCCATCATGCCCTTCGTCGTCATCGAGAACTGCATACGCTGCAAGTACACCGACTGCGTCGAGGTCTGCCCGGTCGATTGCTTCCATGAAGGCCCCAATTTCCTGGTCATCGATCCGGAAGAGTGCATCGATTGCACGCTGTGCGAGCCCGAGTGCCCGGTCAAGGCCATCTATCCGGAGGATGATGTTCCTGCCGGCCAGGAAAACTTCATCGCATTGAATGCCGAGCTCTCTAAGGAGTGGCCGGTCATCACAGTCCGCATCGAAGCGCCAGCCGATGCGGCCGACTGGGACGGCAAGCCGGGCAAGCTCACCGAGCTACTGCGCTAGGCAAACGCAACCGAGCCCACCCCGGTAGAAGCAATTCCCGTGGGAGCGGCTGACCAGCCATCTGGCTGTTAAAAGCCAGCCGCGAATGTACTTACAGCTTGGCCTTGATCGCCGCCATCAATTCCGCAGCAGGCCCGCTGTTCAACATCCTTCCATCCGCCGACAAGGCAACCAGGCGACTGCCGCTGGCGCTGTCGAGAACGCGAATCAGGAAACTGGTGCCCTTGTAGGTGACGTCGTAGCTGCCGAGCGCCTCGGCGCGGCCGTTGATCACCACGCCCTCGATCCCTTCGAGCACGCTGCCGATCTTCGGGTAGGCAACGCTGGCTGCCTCGGCAAGCCTGCCGTCACTTCCGGAAGCCGCAGGCGCTGCGCTACTCGCCACCGGCAGGACGGCCGCGGCGGAGCTGTCGGGGAGGTCGAGGTCAGGCGGAACTTCCAGCGGGCGGGTCTCGCCGCTCTTGGTGTAGTCGGTCTTGTGCCTGAACCAGCTGCATCCGCTGGCGGAAGCGAGGGCGATTACGACGGCGCCCATTAGCAGCGGACGCGTGAAACGGGTGATGGATGTCATCGGAATCTCCTGCGGAAAGGGCCAGCGGCCGGGCGGCGCCGAGAGTCGGCCTCGCCCGATGGTGAAAGATCGTCATTGTAATTGGGATTCGAGGTCGCGACAGAGCTGGGTGATGCGATCGGCCTCGCCGGCATGGCCGGCGGACAGGCTGAGCAGGGGCAAGCGCAATCCCTGGCCGATGCCAAGCCGTTGAAGGACCGCTTTCACCGGGATCGGATTGGACTCGACGCCAAGGAACTCGTAGACCGGCTGCAGGCTGCGGTCGAGATCGACTGCCTGGTGGACCCGGCCCGCCTTCAGCCACCGGCACAGGCTGGAGAACGACCGCGGCAGGACGTTGGACGCAACCGACACCACGCCCGCGGCGCCTTCGCGCATGGCCCGGACGCACGTCGGGTCGTCGCCGCTCAGCAGGGCGAACGCCGGGCTCGCGAGAGGGTAAAGCGCCTGCCAACGGGGTTCGTCAGCGCGCGCCTCCTTGAGTCCGACGATGCCAGGGTGCGCGGCCAGCTGCGCCACCGTCTCGGGCAGCATGTCGCAGCCAGTCCGGCCCGGCACGTTGTACAGCACGACCGGCAAGCCGCCCTCCTCGGCGACCTTGCGGTAGTGCACGACGAGTCCTGCCTGGGTCGGACGGACATAGGGAGGCGTGACCACCAGTGCGAGCGCGGCTCCGGCTTCCCGGGCCAGGCGCGTCTGGGCAATGGTCCTGGCCGTGCTGGACAGGCCCGTCCCGGCCAGGACCGGGATGCTGGCGCCGACCCGGTCCACCGCCGAGGAAATCAGCTGAACGTATTCCCGCTCGTCCAGGGCTGCGGCCTCGCCGGTCGAGCCGGCGACGACGACGGCACTGGTACCGCCAGCCAGTTGCCCGTCGAGCAGGCGCAGCCAGGCGTCGGAATCGATCTCGCCGCCGGCCGTGAACGGCGTGGCAAGCGCGGTGATGCTGCCGGACAGGTGCAAGGAGATGGCCTTGAAGAGATCAGGTGCGATGTTACTTGCGGGTGCAAAGCGGCGGCAAGTATGCTGGACCCATCAGCGCACATCGGATGTGCTGCCCAGGGAAGAAAGCATTGACCGACGCGCCCGCCCGACCCGCCGCAAACGAAAACCACCTGCTGATCAGCGCGTACACCACGCACCCTCAGTCGCCACTGCTGGCGGTAACACGGCGCATCTCGGAATCCGGCTGCAACATGGTCGATGCGCGCCTGTCCACCGTGGGCCGCGATGTCTCGGTCACCGCGCTGGCGATCGGCTCCTGGGACGCCGTGGCCAAGCTCGAGGCGATGCTCACCCGACTCGAGCGCGAGGAAGGTTTCAAGCTGGTCTGGTATCGCACCGGTCCAAAGCCCGTGCAGTCGAACCTGCTTCCCTACATCGTTGAAGTGGTTGCCGCCGACAAGCCTGGAATCCTGTTCCAGCTGGCCGACTTCTTCGACAAACAAAGCATCACCATCGAGAGCCTGCACAGCTCCCGCTATCGGGCGATGCAGACCGGCGCCGAGATGTTCACCGCACAGGTGACCATTGGCATCCCGGCCAACATGCACATCGCCGCGCTGCGCGACGACTTCATGGAGTTTTGCGACCACCTGAACCTCGATGCCATCATGGACCCGATGAAGTTCTGATCGACGCAGTGACCCTCTCCTCCCACCAGTTCTCCCGCCTACTCGCCCCGCGAGCCGGCGGCCCGCCGCTGTCCGAAATTCCGATCCTCTGCCCATAGGACCACTCAATGACGCGAAGCAAGCGCATCTACGTTCTGGACACAAACGTGCTGATGCACGACCCGACGGCGCTTTTCAAATTCGAGGAACATGACGTCTTCATACCGATGATGGTCCTGGAGGAACTCGACAACGGCAAGAAAGGCCACTCGGAAGCCAGTCGCAATGCGCGCCAGGTCAGCCGCTTCCTCAACGAGATCGTCGAGGCCAACGGCAACAAGAGCATCGAGAACGGCATCCCGCTGGTGCAACCCAAGGGCCTGCAACTGCGCAGCGCCGACAGCGTGGGCAAACTGCATTTCCAGCTGAAGCCAGTCGAAACCGGCAAGCGTTTCGGCAACGTGATGCCGGACAACCTGATCCTCGGCTCGATCCTGCAACTCAAGGACGACAACCCGGGGATTCCCGTGGTGCTGGTGTCCAAGGACATCAACCTCCGGATCAAGGCCTCGATCTGCAACGTCACCGCCGAAGACTACGAGAACGACCGGGCGATTGACGATTTCAACCTGCTGTTCACCGGCGCGACTGAACTCCCGGCGGACTTCTGGGAGCGCCACGAGGGCAACCTGCGTTCATGGACCGAGAAGGGCCGCACCTTCTACGAGGTCCGCCGCACCGAGGACGACGGCTGGTACCCGAACCAGTTCCTGTACCTGCCCGGCGACGACGAGGTGGAACTGAAGGTCGCCAAGCTCGATGGCGAACGCGTCGTGCTGCAGATCGTCGATGACTTCCGTTCCAGCCAGCACCAGGTCTGGGGCATCAATGCCCGCAACCGCGAGCAGAACTTCGCGCTGAACGCGCTGATGGATCCCGATATCGACCTGGTAACGCTGCTCGGCACCGCGGGTACCGGCAAGACCTTGCTGGCGCTGGCCGCAGGCCTCGCCCAGACCATGGACGTGCAGCGCTACCGCGAGATCATCATGACCCGCGCCACGGTGAGCGTCGGCGAGGACATCGGCTTCCTGCCCGGCACCGAGGAGGAAAAGATGACGCCTTGGATGGGCGCGCTGACCGACAACCTGGAAGTGCTGACCCACACCGACGACCATGGCGCCTGGGGCCGCGGCGCGACCAACGACCTGCTTGCTTCGCGGATCAAGATTCGCTCGATGAACTTCATGCGCGGTCGCACCTTCCTCAATCGCTGGGTGATCGTTGACGAGGCGCAGAACCTGACGCCCAAGCAGATGAAGACATTGATCACCCGTGCCGGCCCGGGCACCAAGATCATCTGCATGGGAAATGTCGAGCAGATCGACACGCCCTACCTCACCGAAACGACGTCGGGCCTCACCTACGCTGTCGATCGATTCAAGAACTGGGCACACAGCGCGCATATCACGCTGCGCCGCGGCGAGCGGTCGCGCCTGGCCGACTATGCTTCGGAAGTGTTGTAGCCGCAGGTGCCGTGAACCAGCGACAGCCATCGCACGCGGTTCTGTTCGCGCCGAAGCTGCTGACCCTGCTACGCGAGGGCTACGGCCTCGGCACGCTGCGCCGGGATGCCGTTGCCGGCCTGACCGTCGCCATCGTGGCCTTGCCGCTGGCGATGGCGCTGGCCGTCGCCAGTGGCGTCTCGCCGGACAAGGGCCTGGTCACGGCGGTGGTGGCGGGGTTCCTGGTTTCCGCCTTGGGCGGCTCGCGTTTCCAGATCGGCGGTCCGACCGGCGCGTTCATTCCGGTGGTCTACGCCATTGTTACGCTGCATGGCTTCGACGGGCTGGTGCTGGCGACGTTGATGGCCGGAGTCATCCTGGTGATCGCCGGCCTGCTGCGGGTCGGCACGCTGATGAAGTACATGCCGCAGCCGCTCATTACCGGCTTCACCTCAGGCATCGCCGTCATCATCTTCGCCAGCCAGCTAAAGGACCTGCTCGGCCTGCAGGTGGATAACGTGCCGGCGGAGTTCATCCCGAAGCTGCAGTTGCTGGCGGCGCACTGGTCCGAATTCAATCCGTGGGCGCTGGGCATCGCCGCGGGCTGCGCATTGGTGATTCTGGCGGTGCGGCGATGGGCGCCCACCGCGCCCGGATTCCTGGTCGCGGTAATGCTCGCTTCCGCTGCGGTTGCCCTGTTCGGTCTGCCGGTGGACACCATCGGCTCGCGCTTCGGCGGCATTCCCTCGACGCTGAGCATTCCCGCATTGCCGACGTTGGAGTGGGCGAGGATGATCGCGTTGCTGCCCGCGGCGCTGACCATCGCGTTCCTCGCCGGCGTGGAATCGCTGCTCTCCGCGGTGGTGGCCGATGGCATGAGCGGCGGCCGCCACCGTTCCAATACCGAACTGATCGCGCAGGGCATCGCCAATTCCGCGTCGGCGCTGGTTGGCGGCCTGCCTGCCACCGGGGCGATCGCGCGCACTGCCACCAACATCCGCGCCGGTGGCCAGACGCCGGTCGCCGGCATGCTGCATTCCCTGCTGATCCTCGCTTTCATCCTGGGCCTGTCTGGTTTG
>JANPDF010000074.1:0-4931 GCA_031431355.1 Gammaproteobacteria bacterium | reverse complement strand
GCGCGACAGGTATGGAAGCCGTTGCTGTGCGCGGAGATGCCGCGCATCGCGTGCATCGCCACCGGCCGGCCGACCATCTCGCTGTGTTGGCGGCCATGGCTGTCGGTCCAGGCGATCGGCAGCACCAGCGGATTGTCGAATGCCGCTTCGGCCAGTTCGCGGGCGATGCGGCGGATGGTGTCGGCGCTAATGCCGCAGCGCTCGCTGACTGCGTCCGGCGAATATTGCGGGTCGAGGTAACGCTCGGCCATCAGCTGGAACACCGGCCGCGCGCGGCGGCCGTCGGGCAAGGTGAATTCACCGACCACCGCGGGCGAGATGTCGATCGACTGCGCATCGGCCGCCGCGCCGGACGTGCGATCCCAGCACAACGTGCGGCCTTCGCCATCGCGCGCGAACAGGCCATCGTCCGCCGCGCCCGGATGGTCGATCACCAGCCAGTGCGCATTGGCGAAGCGGACCAGGAATTCCAGGTCGATGCGATCGGCGCGCAGCAACTCGTGGATCAGCGCGAACGCGAACAGGCCGTCGGTGCCCGGGCGAATGCCGATCCACTCATCGGCGATCGCGCCGTAGCCGGTGCGCACCGGATTGACGGCGACCACCTTGGCGCCACGTCCCTTCAATTGGCCGAGGCCAAGCTTGATCGGGTTGGAATCGTGGTCTTCGGCCACGCCCCAGAGCATCAGGTAGCGGGTGTGCTCCCAGTCCGGCTCGCCGAATTCCCAGAAGCTGCCGCCCAGCGTGTACAGCCCGCCGGCGGCCATGTTCACCGAGCAGAAACCGCCGTGCGCGGCGTAGTTGATGGTGCCGTACTGCTGCGCCCACCAGCCGGTCAGCGCCTGCGACTGGTCGCGGCCGGTGAAGAAGGCCAGCTTGTTGGGATCGCGCGCACGGGTTTCGCCGAGCCACTTGGCCGCCAGCGCCAGCGCCTCGTCCCACTCGATTTCGCGAAACTCGCTCTTGCCGCGTTCGCCCACGCGCAGCAGCGGCTTGGACAGCCGCGCCGGCGAGTAGTGCTGCATGATCCCGGCCGAGCCCTTGGCGCAGAGCACGCCGCGGTTGACCGGGTGCGCCGGGTTGCCCTCGATGTAGCGGATCTGGCCGTCGCGCAGGTGGACGTTGATACCGCAGCGGCAGGCGCACATGTAGCAGGTGGTCTGCTTCAGCTCGTCGCCCACCGGTTTTTGCAGATCGATCAGCGGCTCGCCCATGCCGCCATTGTGCCGCCCAAGGGCCCGGCGAGGAAATCCGGTTCAGCTCTCCGGACCGGAATGCCGATTCCGTCGTGGCGCCTCGCCCTCAGTTCGGCGGCGCAATCCGAATCTTCGGGCTGTTGAAATCACTGTAGGAAACGCGCATCGAATAAGGCTTGCCGGCCATCTTGCCGGCGGTCTCCACCTGCAACACGTGGCCGCTGCCAATCCCGACCCAGGCGGTGGTGGTGCTCGCGTCCTTGCCAGCGGATTTCCAGCGGTACTTGCGCGCCGGCAGCGCGCCGACCGTGCCCGGGCCCAGGCTCTCGACCGTCATCTTGCCGGCGAGCTCCTTCAGCGTGGCCTCGTTGCGGTACTGGCTGAGCGTGTTCTTCGGCATCGGGATCTTCATCATCTGGCCGCCGGCATTCAAGTACATGGTGTCGCCGATCATCACGCTGGGCGGCTGGCCGGCGGCCGCGACACGGAAGCGGTCGGGCGCCTGGAACTCGACGGTGGACATCACCTTGTTGGTGGTCAGGTCGGTCATGGTCGCCTTGTAGGACTTCAGCTTCAGGTTATTGCTGAAGGCGGAATGCAGTTCCTGGCGGCCGTCGGCAAGGGCCGGCGCGGCCACGGCGAAGGCGAGCAGGGCCAGCAGGATGGGTCGCAGCATCTGAACTCTCCGAAGCGTGGCGGCGAAGGCCGGGCGATGCCATTCTAGACGCAAACCGGGCCGCCCCCGGAAGGCGAGCAGAACGCGAAATGGACCGTTACGAGCGCATCCTGGCCCTGCACCGGCACATGAAATCGGCGCGTTACCCGGTGCCGTTGGCGCGACTGATGGAGGAGCTCGATTGCTCGCGGGCGACGCTGTATCGCGACATCGCTTTCCTGCGCGACGCGCTGGGTGCGCCGATCGAGAACGACCCGACCGGCGAGGGCGGTTTCCGCTACGACGAGAAGGAAGCCGAGCGTTTCGAACTGCCTGGCTTGTGGCTGAATTCCGACGAGCTGCACGCCTTGCTCGCGACCCACCAGTTGCTCGACCGCACCGGCAGCGGCGTGCTGTCCTCGGCGCTGGCGCCGCTGAAATCGCGGATCGAATCCCTGCTCGCGCAACAGGCAGGCGGCAAGCGCTGGCCGATGGAACGCGTTCGCGTGATCGGCAGCTACGTGCGTCGGCGTGACGAAATTTCGTTCCGGGTGGTGGCTAGCGCCGTGCTCGAGCGCCGCCAGGTTGCGTTCGACTACCAGGCGCGTTCGACCAACGAACGCACCCATCGCACGGTGTCGCCGCAGCGCCTGACCCATTACCGCGACAACTGGTACCTGGATGCCTACGATCACGATCGCGAGGCCTTGCGCAGCTTCTCGGTGGACCGGATCCAGCACGCCCGGGTCCAGGAAACAGCGGCGCGCGACATTCCCGATGCCGAACTCGACCTGCACCTGGCTTCGAGCTACGGCATCTTCTCGGGCGCGCCCAAGGGCGTGGCGACCATCGTGTTCTCGGCCAAGGCCGCCCGCTGGGTCGCCGACGAGCACTGGCACTCCAAGCAGGAGGGGCGTTTCCTGTCGGACGGCCGCTACCAGCTGAAGTTGCCCTACGGCAACGCCCGCGAACTGCTGATGGACGTGCTCCGTTACGGCGCCGACGCCCAGATCGTGGAGCCGGAATCGCTGCGCCAGCAAGCGCGCACGATGCTGCAGCTGGCCCTGTCCGGCTACGAGTAAGCCGTTCCCGGCCTGGTCGGCTGCGGGTCGCAGTCCCTGAGAATCGCCTGTCGCACTGTGGCTGCACGCCCACCTGGAGCTGCCGCCATGCCGACCACGACCCCGATCTCGTCCCCGAGCCAATCACGTCCTGTCGCCACGCCGTCCTGGCTGGGTCGCGCCCTGTGGCAATGGCTGACAGTGGGCGCCGTTATCTACCTGCTGTTTCCCGCCGCCCGCGGGCCCAGTCTGTGGCTGGGGTCGGCGGAATTCCTCTGGCTAGGCGCACCGTCCGTCTCGCTGCTGACCCTTTACCGGCATGAGCTTGCGGCGGTGTGGCGGGGGGTCCTCGTCCCCGCGCCCCGCCGTCGCCGGCCCATGACTTTTGTCCTACAAGCGGTTCACGAGCGGCGTGATAGCGTGCGGCTTCCATTTTGGGGAGTCCTCGATGCGACCGATCTCAACCTTCTGCCTGGCCGTCGCCCTGCTCGCCAGCAGCGCCGGAGCCAAAGCCATGACCGCCGATCCCTACCTGTGGCTGGAAGACGTTGAGGACAAGACCGCACTGGACTGGGTCCGCGCGCAGAACGCCGACTCCCAGAAAGCGCTGACCACCGATCCCGCCTTCACGGCGCTGCGCGACGATCTGCGCAAGATCCTGGATTCGGACGCGCGCATTCCGGTCGTCGACAAGCTCGGTCCGTATTTCTACAACTTCTGGCGCGACAAGCAGAATCCGGCCGGCCTGTGGCGGCGCACCACGCCGGCCGAGTACCGCAAGGCCAACCCGGCCTGGGAAATCCTGATCGACCTCGATGCGCTGAACGCCGCGGAGAAAGCCAACTGGGTCTGGCACGGCGCCGATTGCCTGAAGCCCGATTACCAGCGTTGCCTGGTCGCGCTGTCGCGCGGCGGCTCCGATGCCGACGTCACCCGCGAGTTCGACCTGGGCAGCAAGAGCTGGGTGAAGGACGGCTTCTTCCGCGCCGAGGCCAAGGGCTCGCTCGGCTGGCGCGATAAAGACTCCGTGTACGTGGGTACCGATTTCGGACCGGGCTCGATGACCAGTTCCGGTTACCCGCGCATCGCCAAGTTGTGGAAGCGCGGCACGCCGATCACCGCGGCGACCACAATCCATGAGGGCAAGCCTGAGGACCTGGCCATCGGCGTCTTCCGCGACCACACCACTGGCTTCCAGCGCGATTTCCTGTCGCGCACACTTGCCTTCTACAACGACGAGTTGTATGTCATCGGCGCCGACGGCAAGCCGGTTCGCCTGGACCTGCCCAACAGCGCCAGCAAGTCGGTGCACCGCCAGTACCTGATGCTGGAACTGCGCGAGCCCTACGCGGCTGGCGCGATTACCTATCCGGCGGGCGCGTTGATCGTCACCGACCTGGCCGCGTTCATGAAGGGCGGGCGCGAGTTCACCGTGTTGTTCGAGCCGACCGCAAACAGTTCGCTGGCCGGCGCTACGTGGACGAAAAGCCACCTGCTGCTCAACGTCCTCGAGGACGTCAAGAACCGGATCACCGTGCTCACCCCCGGCGAAGGCGGCCAGTGGAAGCGTGCGCCGCTGGCCGGCGCGCCGGCGCTCGGCACCATCGCGCTGTCGGCGGTGGATGACGAGGAATCCGACGAGTACTTCATGACCGTCACCAACTACCTGACGCCGACCTCGCTGCTGATTGGCGAAGTGGGCAAGGTGCCGGAGACGATTAAGCAACTGCCGGCCTTCTTCGATGCGGCGAACATGCAGACCAGCCAGCACTTCGCCACCAGCAAGGACGGCACCCGCGTGCCGTACTTCATGGTCTCGGCCAAGGGCGTGCGCAACGACGGCAAGAACCCGACCCTGTTGTACGGCTACGGCGGTTTCGAGATCTCGATGACGCCGGCGTATTCGGCCGGTGTCGGCCGCGCCTGGCTGAGCCAGGGCGGCGTCTACGTGGTCGCCAATATCCGCGGCGGCGGCGAGTACGGGCCGCGCTGGCACCGCGCGGCCTTGCGCGAGAACCG
>JANPDF010000073.1:0-36803 GCA_031431355.1 Gammaproteobacteria bacterium | reverse complement strand
GACCTGATCATTGGCAGCGACGTCCTCTACCAACGTGACCACGCCGACCTGCTTGCGGGATTTTTCGCCGAGCATGCCAATCCACATGCCGAAATCCTGATCACCGATCCCGGCCGGAATCACGGCAACGCGCTCAACCGCGCACTGGCGGCGCAGGGTTACGCTTGCACGCAGGAACGACGCCGGTTCGAAGCATCGGAGAACCCGCCGTTCCGCGGCCGCCTGCTTGGCTACCGCCGCTGACGCAGGCGCAGTACCATCGCCGTGCTGCACCCCCGACCACCGATATCCAGGAGAGACGATCATGGCCAAGGGCATGGAACAGAAGAAAGAGACCAAGAAGAAGCCGGCGAAGACGATGAAGGAAAAGAAAGCCGAGAAGAACGCCAAAAAGAGCGCGAAGTAGGTCTTACAGGGCGGCCAGCGGGGAGTTTCTCCCCGCCTCTGCCTGTTGGGCGCCAGGCCGGTAATTGCGGCCGCCTTGCATTAAACTGGGCGTCAATCTTCAGGAATGCGCGCCATGGCCAAGCCCAACTATCAGTTCGAGAAGCGGCAGCGCGACATTGCCAAGAAGAAGAAGCAGGACGAGAAGCGCTCGCGCAAGCAGGTAAAGGAAGAGCCGGCCCCCGGCGAATCCGCGGAAGCGGCCGCCGATGCGGAGTCGCCAGTTGCCGGTAGCGACGCTGCGCCCTGAGCCCTCGCCAACGCCCGGACCCCGCTAGGCGCGACATCCAGATGAGTTTCCCGCATTCCGCCGCGATTGCCATCGTCGGCGGGGGCCCGGCTGGGCTGATGGCGGCCGAAGTCGCGCGCGCCGGTGGCGCAGCGGTCGATGTCTACGAGAGCCGTGGCTCGGTCGGTCGCAAGTTCCTGGTTGCCGGCAAGGGTGGCCTGAACCTCACCCACTCCGAACCACAAGCGGAATTCGCTTCCCGCTATGGCGCCCGATCCGGCGAAGTGAATGGCTGGCTGCGCACATTCGACGCGAGCGCGCTCCGCGAATGGGCGCGCGGCCTTGGCATCGAGACCTTCGTGGGCAGTTCGGGGCGCGTGTTCCCGACGGACTTGCGAGCCGCTCCCCTGCTTCGAACCTGGGTTAAACGCTTGCGCGAGTCCGGCGTCAGGTTCCACGTACACCACACATGGACCGGCTGGCGCGACGAGAAGCTTCGCTTCAACACTCCAGTTGGAGAACTGCTGGCAGAGCCATCAGCGACCATCCTTGCGCTCGGCGGCGCAAGCTGGCCGCAACTGGGCTCGGACGGCGCGTGGACGAGTTTGCTGCAGCAGCGCGCTGTCGAAGTGGCGCCGCTGAAGCCATCCAACTGCGGATTCGAGTTGCAATGGAGCGCGCACTTTGCAGGGCGGTTCGCCGGCCACCCGGTCAAGCCCGTGAGCATCAGTTTCGTCGATGGCCAAGGAAAGAAGACACGCCGGCAAGGTGAGTTCGTGATCACCGAGACCGGCATCGAGGGCAGTCTGGTCTATGCCCTGTCGGCGGCCCTGCGCGATGCCATTCAGGCCGATGGTTACGCGCGGATTGAGCTCGACCTCGCGCCAGGCCGCGATCCAGCGCGGCTGCTTGCCGACTTGTCGCGGCCGCGACAAGGCCGCTCCATCAGCGAAGTATTGCGTCGCCACTGCGGCATCGAAGGTGTGCGCGCCGGCCTGCTGCACGAGTTGGTAGCGAAGGCGGACATGGCTGATCCGGCCAAACTCGCGCGCTGGATAAAGGCATTGCCGCTGGTGCTCGATCAACCACGGCCGCTGGCGGAAGCGATCAGCACGGCGGGAGGCGTGGTACTCGAAGGGCTTGATGAGCGGTTGATGTTGCGCAATCTGCCTGGTGTTTTCTGCGCAGGCGAGATGCTCGACTGGGAAGCGCCGACTGGCGGCTATTTGCTTGCCGCGAGCTTCGCCAGCGGGCGCGTGGCAGGCGCTGGCGCCGTCGAATGGCTCGCGCAGCGGAAACCGCTTCTCCTACCTGACAATATGTGCTGAAATCCGCGCACCCCCCGTGTGTTTGGTTCCAAAGCAGTCTGTTCAGGGATGATCAACCGAAGGGGAATGCCAATGACTGAGATGGAACGGCGCAAGGCGCTGAAAGAATTGTCGAATGTGCTCAAGCGCGAACTCAACGAGGCGCAGCTTGGAACCTTGCAGGGCCTCGAACATTTCGGGTGGGAGTTGAAATTCGTGCGGCGTAAGCCGTTCCAGCCGCCGGTCGCGGTCGTTTTCGACGGCGACCGGAAGAAGTTCGCCGTGCTCGAAGCGGATGGCACCTTGAACGAGAATCCCGGATTCGAAATCCGCCAGGGCTGATCGCCAGGCGACGCCGGCTACGCCCGGGCCCGCCTATTTCCGGACCCGAAAACTCCTGCCCTTGATCTTGCCGGCCCGTAGCTTTTCGAGGGCCTTCTGTGCGTGCTGGCGAGCCACCGCCACGTAGGTGCGCGTGGCAAACGTGTCGATCTTGCCCACAGCCTCCTTGGGCAATCCCGCTTCGCCAGTCAGCGCGCCGACGACATCGCCTGGCCGCAGCTTGTCCTGCCTGCCACCGTCGATGATCAGCGTCACCATCGACGGCTCCAGCGGTGGCTCCTTGCCGACCAGCGCCAGGTTCAACCTGCCCCACTGCGCCGGCGCGCCCTGGGCCAACTCGATCGCCGGCACCCTTCCGATTTCCCGTGATGCGCACAGGTTCAAGGCCAACCCGGTGCTGCCCGCGCGCGCCGTGCGGCCAATCCTGTGCACGTGGATCTCCGGGTCGCTCGGCAATTCGTAGCTCACCACCAGCGGCAGTTCCTTGATGTCCAGCCCACGCGCGGCGACATCAGTGGCAACCAGGACGGAACAGCTCTTGTTGGCGAAGCGCACCAGCACCTCGTCGCGATCGCGCTGCTCCAGGTCGCCGTTCAGCGCCGAGACCGAGAAGCCACGTTCCGCCAGGCCGGCGGCCACATCGACGGTATCGCGCTTGGTATTGCAGAACACCAGCGCTGATTCCGGCCGATGCTGGCTGAGCAGCATGGCCAGCGCATCAGGCTTCTTGTGCGGCTCCACCTCATAGAACATCTGCTCGATCTCGTCACTGCCGAGCAGGCTTTCGACGGTCACCTCGACCGGCTCGCGCTGCACCTTCTTGCTGATCGCGCGGATCTCTCCGGAATAGGTCGCCGAGAAGAGCAGGGTCTGGCGTGCGGCAGGCGTTTGGGCGATGACATCAGCGATGGCGTCGGCGAAGCCCATGTCGAGCATGCGGTCGGCCTCGTCCAGCACGAGTACCTGCACCGCGTCCAGCTTCAGGTGCTCCTTGTCGAGCAATTCCAGTATCCGTCCTGGCGTGCCGACCACGATATGCGGCTCATGCACCAGCGATGCAATCTGCGGGCGCAGGGAGATGCCGCCGCACAGCGTCAGTACCTTTACGTTGGCAATGAAGCGGGCAAGCCGGCGCAGTTCCTTGCTGACCTGGTCAGCAAGCTCACGGGTCGGACAGAGCACCAGGGCCTGGACGCGGCTGGTGGCGGGATCGAGCCGCGACAGCAGGCCGAGTCCGAACGCTGCGGTCTTGCCGCTGCCGGTCTTGGCCTGGGCAATCACGTCGCTGCCCTGCAGGATAAGCGGCAGGCTGGCCGCCTGGATCGGCGTCATGCGGCTGTACTCGAGCGCCTCGAGGCCTTGCATCAACGGCGCGCCGAGCGCCAGGTTCGAAAAACTGTCCATGCGAAATTATCGCACGGAAGCCCGGTCTGCCCTGATCAGCCGAAGCTGGGCTTGGCCAGTGCCTCAAGGAAGATAGAGAACACCCGCGGTTCCATCACCAGCGTGAACACGACGCCATAGGCGGCGCCCCAGAGGTGGGCGTTGTGGTTGATGTTGTCGCCGCCCTTGCGATCGGCGTAGATCGTGTAACCCACGTACAGGGCCGCGAAGACGATCGCGGGCATCGGCACGAAGAACACGCCGATCAGCGCCCACGGGTCGAACAGGATGTAGGAGAACAGGACGGCGGAAACCGCACCCGATGCGCCCAGGCTGCGGTAGTTCGGATCGTCCTTGTGCCGGTAATAGGTCGGCAGGATCGATGCGACGATGCCCAGCACGTAGAAGATCGCGAAACCGAACTGGCCCATCGCCTCGTTGTAGAACTGCTCCATGACCCGCCCGAAGAAGTACAGCGTGATCATGTTGAACAGCAGGTGCATCAGGTCGGCGTGGATAAAGCCGTAGCTCAGCAAGCGGTAATGCTCGCCGCGCCGCGACACCGCCGGCGGCCAGAGGATCAGCGCCTCGAGCATTTTTGGATTGTTCATCGCCACGAAGGACACGGCGCACGTGATGGCGATCAGGATCAGGGTAGTGGACATGGCGATCAGCGCAGCAGCTGGTAGGGTCCGCCGCTCTCCAGCGCCCGCTGGTAGGCGGGCCGTGACTGGATGCGCCGGAGAAAGTCCATCAGGCGTGGCCGCTTCTCGTCCAGCACGCCGTGCGCGGCCGCTGCCTCGACCGGAAAGCTCATCTGGATGTCGGCGGCGCTGAAGTCCTCGCCTGCGAACCACGTTGACTTGCCCAGTTCGCCTTCCATGAAATCGAGATGCGTTTTGATTTGCGGACGCACGAAGGAACCCATGACCTTGTCGGCGATGCCGCGGACAATCGGCCGTACGAAGAACGGCGCCGGCGCTTCGCGCATTTTCGCGAATATCAGGCCCAACAACAGCGGCGGCATCGCCGAGCCCTCGGCGTAGTGCAGCCAGTAGGTGTACCTGAGCCGTTCCGGTGTGCCGCGCGCCGGCACTAGCCTGCCGCCGCCATGCCGGTTCACGAGGTATTCGACGATGGCGCCGGATTCCGCCAGCACCAGCCCGTCTTCGGTCAACACCGGTGACTTGCCGAGCGGATGGACCTTGCGCAAGGCCGGCGGGGCCAGCATGGTCTCGGGATCGCGCTGGTAGCGTTTGACCTCGTAGGCCAGTCCGAGCTCTTCCAGGAGCCACAGCACGCGCTGGGACCGCGAATTGTTCAAGTGGTGGACGGTGATCAAGGGCTTTGCCATCCCGATTCGAGTTTCAGTAGAAGTTCGTCCTTCTCCGACCAGATGGTGTTCACCCAGCGCTGGAAGCGTACACGCGATGCGGCGTCCTTTTCGTAATCGCTGCCAAGCAGCTCGGCGGGGATCTCCCGCTGGCGGATATCAAGCACTACCTCAGGAATCCGGCCGGCGATCAGGTCCATCAGCGTCGGTGTGCCGCCCGGGTAAGCGATGGTGATGTCAACGACGGAGTGCAAGGCGGTGCCCATCGCATCCATGACGAAGGCCACGCCACCGGCCTTGGGACGCAGCAGGCGAGCGTAAGGCGCGCCCTGTCGCGTGTGCTTCGCCGGCGTGAAGCGGGTTCCCTCCACGAAATTCATGATCGAGACCGGAATGCCCCTGAATTTCTCGCAGGCGCGGCGGGTGGCGATGATGTCCTTGGCGGCCAGGTCAGGTCGCCTGGCCAGCTGCTTGCGCGAAGCGCGGCGCATGAAAGGGAAATCCAGCGCCCACCAGGCAAGCCCGAGGAAGGGCACCCAGATCAGCTGGTTCTTCAGGAAGAAGCGCAGGAACGGGATCCGCCGGTTAAGGACTTTCTGCATCGTCAGGATATCCACCCAACTGCGATGGTTTGCGAGTACCAGGTAATGCCCGTCCCGGCTGAGCCCGGTGTCGAGACCGCTGATGTTGAACCGGGTTGCCGTGAATACATCGATCAGCCAGCTGTTGAAGGCAATCCAGCTCTCGGCGATGCGCACCAGGAAGCGGCCAAGGGCGGCCTTGATGGCCTTGCCCGGCAGCAGCCAGCGGGCGAATGCGAGGACGAACAGTGGCGTGGTGTGCAGGATCGTGCTCAGCACGATCAGCAGGACCACCAGCGGAACACGCAACAGCCCCGGCATCGCTTGCCTCCCTGAAATTGTCACGCGTGTCGTTCCCGGTCATGATCGCTTTTTTTCGGGGACACTGCCTCCATGCTGATCACGACCGCCCTGGCGGCATTGCTCGCCCTCGGAGCGGCCCCGGCCACGACCGCGGACTCCGGCCCGCTGGCCACCGTTTCGGAACGTTCCGGGTTCCGCAGCACTGGGCGCTACGAGGAGGTGGCCAGGCTTTGCGCAGCCTTCCAGAACGCCTACCCCGACGCCGTGCGCTGCTTCGAGTTCGGTCGCACCCCGGAAGGCCGGCCGATGCTGGCGCTGGCGGCGTCGCGCCGCGGCGCACTCGATGCTACCCAGGCGCACCACCTGCGCCTTCCGGTGGTCCTGATCCAGGGCGGTATCCACGCCGGCGAGATCGACGGGAAGGACGCCGGATTTCTGGCTTTGCGTGAAGTGCTGGAGGGCAAGGTCGCACCGTCCGCGCTGGAGCACGAGGTGCTGTTGTTCGTGCCAGTCTTCAACGTCGACGGCCACGAGCGGTTCGGGCGCTGGAATCGGCCCAACCAAAATGGCCCGGAGGAGATGGGCTGGCGAACCACGGCACAAAACCTCAATCTCAATCGCGACTATGCCAAGGCCGAGTCACCGGAGATGCAGGCCATGCTGCGTCTGGTGAACGAATGGGATCCGATCCTGACGGTGGACTTGCACGTCACCGACGGCGCGAAGTTCGAACACGACATCGCCATCCAGGTCGAGCCCGGTCATGCTGGCGATGCCCAATTGCGGGTCTCGGGGCGCGCCTTGCGCGAAGCGGTGATCGCGGACCTGCGCGCCCAGGGTTCCTTGCCCCTCCCTTTCTATCCTTCGTTCCTGGTCACCGATGATCCAAGCTCGGGGTTTACCGACGGTGTCTCCACGCCGCGGTTCTCGACCGGCTATTTCCACACGCGCAATCGTTTCGCCATGCTGGTGGAAACCCATTCGTGGAAGGACTATCCGACCCGCGTTCGTATCACCCGCAATACGATCATCTCGGTGCTTGCACGGGTTGCCAGCAACGGATCGCGCTGGCTGCGCCAGGCGCGCGAGGCTGATCGCCGCTCCGCGGCACTCGCCGGAAAATCGGTCCCGCTCGATTACCTGGCCAGCGATAAAGTCCGCACTATCGAATTCCGTGGCTACGCGTATACCCGCGCCAGTTCTGAAATCTCCGGCAAGCTGATGACGCGCTACGACGACAGCCGCCCGCAGTTGTGGAGGATTCCGCTGCGCGACGACGTGCAGCCCAGCATTACGGCCGTTGCGCCGGTCGGCGGCTACCTGGTGCCCGCGGCGCATGCCGGATGGGTGGCGGCCAAGCTGGCGCGGCACGCCATTTCGTTCCGCGTACTGGGCACCGAATCCAGCGACCGCGAGGTGGAGGTGTTCCGTGCAAGCAAGTCGACCCTGGCCACTGCATCGGTGGAAGGCCGCCAGAGGAACACAGTGGAAGGCGCCTGGCGGTCGGAAACCCGTGCGTTGAGCGCAGGCGTCCTGTTCGTCCCGATCGGGCAACCCAAGGCGCGCCTGGTGATGGCATTGCTGGAGCCGACCGCGCCCGACTCACTGGTTGCCTGGGGCGACTTCAACAACGCGTTCGAGCAGAAGGAATACATGGAAGACTACGTGGCCGAGGATGTGGCCAGGCAACAGCTGGCGGCCGACCTCAAACTGGCGGCCGAATTTGCCACCAGGCTTCGCGACGACCCGGCTTTCGCCGCCGATCCCGCGGCACGCCTGCAATTCTTTGCGCGCCGGCACGCCTCCTGGGACGACCGCTACAACCAGTATCCGATCTGGCGCACGGCTTCGGTGCCACGCTGAGTCGAGGCGCTAGCGGCTTTCCTGAAGCAGGAGACTGCAACAGGTTACGGCTCCCTCAGCCTTCTGCAGTTCCGAGACGTCCACCGTGGTCACCGCCACGTCGCTGCGGCGCAAACGCTCAAGCGTGCGCGGGAAGCAATCGGGATACACCAGGCCGGCGTCGACGCGCAGGGCATTGGCGGCATGCGGCTCGCGCTCGTCGATCGCGATCTGGCGAAATGATTTAAACGCCGCCGGATCCACCCAGTCACGCTGCAGCAGGACCGTCTCGGCATCCACCCCAGTGACAGCGGATTTCAGGTGCAGGCAACCGCGAATCGGAACCGCCTCGACCTGGTAGCCATGCGGGCGCACGAATTGTTCGAGTTGGCGAATGCCTTCCGGGTTGCTGCGCGCCGATAGCCCCACGTAAATGCGTCGGCCAATTCGCAGGATATCGCCACCCTCCAGCGTGCCCGGAGCGCTGATGAACTCAAGCCTGCGAAAGCCGCCCAGCACCTCCGCCACGGAAGCCACTTCCCTGCGCCTGGATTCAGCGCCCGGGCGAGTACAAACCGCGAATTCGTCGAGAACCAGCGCTGTGTCCTCCACGAACACAGCATCCGGCATGTCGGGTTGTGCTGGCAACAACAACACGCGACAGCCGAGCGACTCGAGCGCGCGCGCATAGGCGTGGTGTTGGCTGCGCGCGAGATCCACATCGATCGCGGACCGGTCCACGAACGACAACTCGCAATCACCCAGGCTTGGGCTGATGTCGCGGACAAGGGCAAGCTGGCTCATGGCGTTGGACGAAGCCTCCGGCAGTCGGGCTGCCAGACATCTTCATACGAACCCGCCTTCCGCGCCACCCCTAGTGGCGGTCGACCGCCTCGCTGGAAACTTCCTTTACCACCGCAACCGTGGTCGCCGTGGTGGCGTTGCGGACCACGTCGGCGAGCGAGACAATGCCCACCACCCCGCCCTCGCCATCAACGACCGGCACTCGGCGGATCTGGTGCGTCTCCATCAGCTCGCAGCATTCCTGCAGGCTGGTGTCCGACCCGACCGACAGCGCCGGCGTGGTCATGCAGTCGCAGGCGCAGGCAAGGGCCGAATTGCGGCCCTGGGCGACGATTCGAGTGGCGATGTCCCGGTCGGTGACGACGCCCGCAAGCTTGCGTGACTTCATGTCCTCGACCACTGGAATTTGCCCGCAGTCATTGTCCACCATCAAGCGAGCGACTTCAGTGAGTGAGGAGTTCGGCGTGCAACACGCCGGGCGCGGGGTCATTACGCTGGCTACTGTCATGGCTGGCTTCCTGCTGATTCCATGCAGTCGCACGATGCGGACTGATCGGAACGGCACCGGGGTGCGTTCCTGTAGGATCGCCGACCGCCGCGTGAACGCTCTGTGCGACAACACACATACCGGCCCCACAATCGGTGCATGTCGCGCTGGCGTTGGCGGCGCTTCAGTTTTCGGCCACGCCGCCCTCCGCTTCGGGATGATCAGCATCGACCACGGTGCGATTGCGGCCGTCGTTCTTTGCCTGGTAGAGCGCGGCGTCAGCCCTGGCCAGCCAGGTCTGCCAATCCTCGCCCGGCCGCAGAGCCGCTGCTCCAATCGAGGCTGTGACTGGAACGCCCCGGTACTTGAGTTCGTCGGCAATCCGCTTGCGCAAGATCACATCAAGCGAACCCAGCGACGCGCTGGTCGTGGCCGGCAGGAGCAGCACGAATTCCTCGCCGCCAAAGCGGAAACAGCGATCGACTTGGCGCGTGGAGCGGCGAACCAGGTCCGCAAACTCGATCAGCACTTCGTCACCGGCCTCGTGGCCGTGCTCATCATTGATCCGCTTGAAGTGGTCCAGATCCAGCATGGCCAGGCCAAATGCATGGTTGTCCCTGCGGTTGGCTTCCACGGCAATCTGCAGCTCCTGCTCCATGGCCCGCCGGTTCAGCACGCCGGTGAGCGCATCGAGCTGTGACAGGTCTTCCAGGGCTTTCCTCTGGCTCTCGGTACGGGACGCGAAGACGAACGCGATCAGGCAGGATGTCGCGATCGACACCAGGAAAACCGAGAGCTGCGCGGTGGTTTCATAGGCTTTGCCCTGGATAATCATCAGCGCCATCGCCAGTGCCGTAACGATCAGCGCGGAGCGGCGCTTGAGCAGCAGGAAGTTGCCAAGCACTGCCGGATACATCCAGAACAGGCCGGGCGGCCCGAGCACGGCGGCGCTGGCCAGACACCCGGCCATGTTGACCATTGCAAGGAACAGGCTCGCCCGAACGCGGTCGCCGCTGTGCCAGGCGTGGGCGACGGCTGCACAGATGCTTACCACGATGAGCACGTCGACCAGCCCGGCCACCGGGTTCCCGGTGACGAAGCGATACACGCCGAACGGCAGGATACCGAGCACCGCGCACGCGCCAAAGGAAGTGATGATCCCCAACTGGTAGTCGGAGCGCAGGCGGTTCCACAGCAAGGCGTGCCAGGTTGCCACCGCTTTCGATTCCTACAACCCCGGTTGCGAGAACTCGTAGTCCAGCCGCGGACCCCCGGCGGCCAGTGCATCGCCCTGGATATACCCGATGTTCAGGCCCCAGAGCCTTCCGACATTGTCTACGGTTTCCACGCCGTCGGCGATCAGTCCCCGGCCGCCGCCGCGCCAGGGCTCCAGCAGTTTGAGGAATTCATCCGGAGTCACCGAATCGATCGCCGAAATTGGCAGGCGCAGCAGGCTGGCCGGAAAACGCTGAAGCTGGCCGATGCGATCCAGTCGTCCCGATGTATCGGAGATGGCGATCACGATGCCATGGTCTTCGAGACGCTGGACAATCGCAGCGAGCTCCGGCTTGCCAAGAGCCACGTCGGCGTCGAATTCGATGATCAGCCCGTCGGAATGGGCCCGGCGGCGGCGCAGTTCCGCATCCAGCCATAGCATCTGGGCATGGGTCACCGCAGCCAGGTCCACCGGCACGAGAACACGGGTGTTCCTGCCGCCGGCGCGCTCTTCCTCGATGGCTTCGAAGGCGTTGAACAGGCTCATCCTGTCGATCATCGGCAGGGAGCCGGCCTCGCGAGCGAGCGTCAGGTATTCCTTGCGCTTCACGCCTGCCAACGGAGCGCGGTAATCACGCAGCTTGGCGTCCAGCGCGTACAGCCCCGACAGCTCCATCCTGAGCGGCAACACCGGCTGGAACTCGATCAGTACATTGCCGCCGGAGACCGCTTCCTTGGCCCACTCACGAATGATCAGGACCCGCTCGGGCGGCATCGAGCCATGGTCGCGGCTAAGCACGCCGTCGAAGCGATTGCCACCGAGGCGGTGCGCGATCGCCTGCGCCGCGTACGCGGATGCGAACCAGCGGTCCGGATCGCCAAGGTCGGCGCCGGCCGGCGCCAGCGCGATGCCCACCGACAGGGTCAACGCGTACTCCTGCCCGCGTAGCAGGAACGGCGCCGCTGCCACGCGTTCGCAGATATCGCGCGCGAGCGCCTCGACTTCCTCGCGGCTTTCCCGTTCTACCAGCAGTCCGAAGCCGAACTCCATCCACAGCGTGTATGCATCATCCTCGCGCAGGGCCTCAGCGAAGCGGCTAGCCAGCGCTTGCTCCAACTCGAAGGACGCAGCTTGCCCCAGCGAGTCGGCTAACTGTTGGCCCTGGTCGAGGCGCAGCGCTATCAACACCTGCCAGTCTCCGGCGCCTGCCCGCAGCACGCCGCCCAACTGGCCGAGGAATTCGCCGCGCCGCAACTGTCCACCGCGCAACGTCGGCTCGACGGCGATGGGCGCGGACCGGTCAAACATTCGAGCGCGGGTGACGCGGCTTCGAATCGCGGCGACCAGGATACGGGGATCGACCGGCTTGGAAAGAAAGTCGTCCGCCCCTGCGCTGATTGCCTGGAATCGCGTCAGCTCGTCGCTACTCGAGGACAGGAACACCACGGGCAGGAAGGCTAGGTGAGCTTGCTCGCGCAGCCCTTCGACAAGCTCGTCGGCCCCAGGGGCATCGTAGGTGCCAAGCACGAGGTCCGGGAGGAAATGCCCGAGCTCCTCGACGGCCTGGTCTGCGCCTGCACACGCGCGCACGGCGATACCTCCTTCCTCCAGGATGCTGCACAGGAATTGCCGTGCTGTCTCGTCGGGCTCGATCAGTAACACGCGCAAGGGCTCGCCGACGCCAGCTTCCCGCATTCCAGGGCTCATGGGCCAGGTCCCGGATCGTGCTTGTTGGCAGCGCTGCGCATGGCTCTTCTTGCTATTCGTTGTATCGAGTCTAGCCGGCCGAATCTCCGGAATCCACGTCCCGGGGTGTTAAATCCCGCTTCGTCATCCGCCCTGCCGGGAGATGAACGCAAATCCTGGTTATGGGTCCCGTTCCGAAAGCGGTCCGTACACTTCCCGGCATGACTGGCAAAACCACCAACGCGGCGCCCGCGCGCGACCGGACACGATTCTTCGAACTGATGGCTGCGTTCGCGCTGCTGCTCGTCCTGCTAATCCTGCTGTTCGAGTGGAACATGCTGCGCCGCCCGATCGAACGCCGCGTCACCGCTGCCACTGGTCGTGAATTTCATATCAACGGCGACCTGCGCGTGACGCTGTCGATGAAGCCTCGCGTCACCATGGACCGCCTGACCTTCGGCAATCTGCCCGGCAACGAGGATCCGCTGATGGCGAGCGCGGACCAGCTGCAGTTCCGCCTGCACCTCATGCCGCTATTGCGCAGGGACGTGGAGTTGTCCGAAGTGCGCCTGCTGCGCCCAACCCTGTTGCTGGAAAAAAATCTGGCTGGCGTGTCCAACTGGCAGTTCAAGCGGGGCGAGGCGGAATGGCCGACCATGCACCAGCTGGCGGTCGACGATGGCACGATGAAGTACCGCAATCCACTCAAGCGCACCGCCATGGCGTTCACCGTGCGTAGCGGGGAGCCATCGAAGGATGCGCGCCTCGCGCCGTTGCTGATCGCAGGCAAGGGTATGTATACCGGCAATGCGATGGAACTGGACGGGCGGGTCGAGTCCCCGCTGGTGCTGAAGGATCCGTCGCGGCCCTACCGGATCGACCTGCGTGCACGCGCCGGAGCGACCCACGCCACGGCTGAGGGCAACCTGGTTGCGCCGCTGCAGTTTCGCGGCTTCGACCTGAAATTCGGTTTACGCGGACCCAACCTGGCGCTGCTTTATCCCCTGATCGGCGTCGCGATCCCCGACACTCCGCCATACCACCTGCTCGGCCAGCTCAAGCATGAGGCGAAAGTCTGGCACTACCAAGATTTCACCGGCAGGGTTGGTGATAGCGATCTAAGCGGTGATGCAACGGTAGAAACCGGAGGCGTCCGGCCGAAGCTGATCGCGGACCTGGTGTCGAAGCGCCTGGATTTCGACGACTTGGCGGGCTTCGTTGGAGCGCCTCCGCAGACGTCGGGCGGCGAGACCGCATCCGCGGAGCAGAAACTCGAGGCGGCGAGGCTGCAGGCGAGCGCGCGGGTCCTGCCGGACAACGAGTTCAGGCTGGACAAGCTGCGCAAGATGGACGCCGACGTCAAGTTGCGCGCGCACCGGATCAACGCGCCGTCGCTACCGCTCGAAGCGATGACTGCGCACTTGTTCGTGGACGACGCCGTGTTGCGCCTGGATCCACTGACCTTCCAGGTCGCCGGCGGCAAGGTGGACAGCCGTATCCGCATGGACGCCCGCAAGAACGTGATTGCCAGCTCTGCGAAGATCCGGGCCAATGGATTGCAGTTGCCCGAGCTATTTCCAAACGCTGAATTGACCGAGAGCAGTGCCGGCCGCGTGGGTGGCAGCATCGACCTGGCTGGCCGGGGCAACTCGGTGGCCGTTATGCTGGCGACCTCCGATGGCGATGTCGGGCTGATCATGGGACAGGGCCGGATCAGCAACCTGCTCATGGAATACGTCGGCATCGACATCGCCGAGTCGCTGAAATTCCTCATCGGAAAGGACCGCACCATTCCCATTCGTTGTGCGTTCGGCGATTTTGAGGTGCGCAATGGCCTGATGACCAGCCGCTCGGTGGCCTTCGACACCACCGACACCGTCATCCTCGGCGATGGCAACATTAGCCTTCGCGACGAAAGCCTGGACATGCGGCTCAAGCCACTGCCGAAGGACCATAGTTTCGTGGCGTTGCGCGCGCCGTTGACGCTCTCCGGAACTTTCAAGGACCCGTCGTTCAAACCGGACATGAAACGCGTCACCCTGCGTGTGGTGGCGGCCGCCCTCCTTGCAAGCATCGCGCCGCCGGCGGCCTTGATCGCGACTTTCGAGACCGGACCGGGCAAGGACATCGTCTGCCGCCCCGGCCAGAATTTCGCCGCCGCGCAGAAAGGGGTCCGCGAGAAGGCGAACTGAGGCGAACCTAGTCCTCGTTGTTCGCCGCTTCCCTGCCCTGCTCGCGGATGAGCGCTTCCTGGCGCGCATCTTCGATGGACTCCAGCACGGCTTCGACATCGGGAACGGCCTCGCTGAAAACGAACAGGCCGCTTAGTTCCGTCTCGGACTTCAGCTCGCCGCGCTCGAACAGCAGCCACATTTCCTCGCCGTAGTGCGTGAGCAGCAGTTCGGGCGCGAACCTGGCCAGGCTGGCGCGGATGTTGTTGACGTCGCGCAGCAGCATCAGGCGGGCACTGTTGTTGCCAGCGGCGCTGACCGCCTGTGGCAGATCGATGATCACCGGGCCATCCACGCCAACCAACACGTTGTACTCGGACAAGTCGCCGTGGATCAGGCCGATGCTGAGCATCCGGACAACCTGGCGAATCAGGAACCGGAAGTAATCACGGGCGGTGCCTGCATCCAGCTCGACCTCGCCCAGTCGAGGCGCCGAGTGGCCGGCTTCGTCGGTCACCAGTTCCATCACCAGTACGCCGTTGAAGAAGCCGAATGGCCTCGGCACGCGCACGCCAGCCGCAGCCAGCTTGTAGAGCGCATCCACCTCGGTGTTCTTCCAGGCGGTTTCCTGTTCCTTGCGGCCGAATTTCGTGGCCTTGCCGATCGCGCGCGCCTGCCGGCTGCCGCGGACTTTGCGTCCTTCCTGATACTGCACGCGCGCCTGGAAGCTGCGTTGCGCCATGTCCTTGTATACCTTGGCGCAGCGGATGTCATCGCCAGAACGAACGACATACACAGACGCTTCCTTGCCACTTTTCAGCGGACGCAACACCTGGTCGATGATGCCGTCGTCAATCAGGGGCTGCAGCCCGGCGGGGGTTTTCATGGGGCTGCGTCTGTGGACCGTCGTGATGAACAGGCCATTATCGTCCATAAAGGCGGCTCGCGTCGGCCGGCCGCGGCGAATTGCCTTCCGGCCCTGCTTCAGGCGCCGGGATTGGCGCGCAGGTGGGTGATCACTGTCTCGGCCAGGCGCGGTACTAGCCCAGGCGCCAGGTCATGCCCCATTCCCCTGATGACTTCCAGTCGCGCGCCGTGGATCTTGCGCGCGCTGTCCACGCCGTGCGCGAGTGGCACCAGCGGGTCGGCGTCCCCGTGCACGACCAGGGTGGGTGCGGTGATCGATGCCAGCTCCGACGAGCGATCGCCGGAGGCGATGATCGCCAGCATCTGCCGTATCGTTCCCGGCGGGTAGTAGCTGCGCTCTATGCTCGCCCGCAGACGCTCGCGCAATTTATCAGGCGGAGTCGGGAAGCCGGGACTGCCGATGACCCGAAACAGCTCCACCAGGTAATCAGTCAGCCGTTCTGGCGAGGCCTTGCCCGAGGGCCGCGACAACAGCAGCCGTGATACGCGCAGGGAAGCACGCGGCAGGCGCCTGTGGCCACTGGACGACATGATCGAGACGAGGCTGCGGCAGCGGCCAGGATCGCGCGCAGCGACAGTCTGCGCGATCATGCCGCCGAGCGACGCGCCAACCAGGTGTGCGGACGGGATGCCGAGCGCATCCAGCACGCCGATGGCATCGTCGGCCATGGCGTCGATGCGATAGGGCGCTGGCACCGGAAGGTGCAACAAGTAGCGAAGGGTTGCCGCAGGCAGTCCTATCTGGCTGCGCACGTTGATCTTGTCAGAGAGCCCGACGTCCCGATTGTCGAACCGGACCACATGGAACCCGGCGTCAACCAGGCTCTGACAGAACTCCATGGGCCAGGCCACCAGTTGCATGCCCAGCCCCATGACCAGCAGCACGGTGGGATCGCTTGGGCGACCCATCGTCTCGACCTCGATCTGCAACCCGTTGGCAAGCACCCTTGGCATCGCCGCGTCAGTGCCCGCGCATCAGGGGGTGACGGTGTTCGGACCCACCTCGGCCACACTCCGTTTGTCGCGCAATCGGGCGAGCCGCTCGGTGACCTCGCCGGTCAGCTTCTGCGCGATCAGCGGCTGCATGCGTCCATTGAGCTTGATGCTCGGCGGAAAGTCGTGGGCGATGAACAGGTCCGAGCCGCCAGCCTTGCTCATGGCCCCCAGCAGCTTGTGCATGTAGGCGCGGGCTTGCTCTTCATTCAAGTTGGACATGTCGGCGGTTGCTCAGATGGGAAGCGCGCGGCTCGCGCCGCTGTCCTGATTGTGACACCGGGCGGCCAGCCAGCCGCTGACCAACGGCCAGAGCGCGCCCTCGGACCTGGCCTTGAAGAAGCCGGCATGGCCCACGCGCTCCAGACCATGCTCGGCGGCGACGATCACCCGATAGTCGGGGACTTGGCGGCGATAAGCGTCGTGCAACATACGCGAGCCTGCCTCGAGCAGCAGTTCATCGTCGGCGAAGGTCAATGCGAGCACCGGGAACTCCGCCGTCGCGTAGGCTTCGCGCGCACCTGGCTGCGCGCCCAGCAGGTAATCGGGCGACAGGCACCAACGCCGCCACTGGCGCACGGCGCCGGTCGGGAGGTCACCGATGATGCCCAGCCTGGCACCCGGAAAATAGCCAAACAGCGGGCACAGCAGCGGTACCAGCAGATACCAGAGGATCGGCGCGGTCCGCCGGATCGGTGGGGTGTTGTGGCGCATTGAGCCGCTACCGACGGCGATGTTGACCAGACCCGCCAGCAGGCCGCGCGAGGGCAGCAGCGGCGCGCACTGCCCGCCGAAGCTGTGGCCGAGCGCGAAGACCGGCAGCCCGGTGCTGGCGGCGGCCTGCACGACGGCGTCATAGTCCAGGGCCATCCATTCATCGAGGTTGCCCGGCGCGTTGCGCATCGAGCCGCGCAGCGATTCGCCGGTACCGCGATAGTCGAAGGTCCATACGACGAAGCCCTGTCCCGAGAGCCAGCGGGCAAAGTCTGAGTAGAACGATTGCGCGATCGCCATGGCTGGCGCAATAACCACGGTTCCCCTTGCCCCGCCTTCAGGATCGAAACGCTTGCATGCCAGGATGTGGCCGTCGATGGCGGACAGCGAGATCGCGTTCACTGGCCCTGCCATTCGGCGAGCGCAACCTGGTATCGCTCCATCGCCAGGTCGTGTAGGTCGTACACGCAGTTCAGGCAGCCGCCGCCGCAGCAATCCGCTGGGTCAGGTGCTTCGGGTGGCTTCGGTGGCCCCCTTGGTGGCGCGGGCTGGTCGTCGCCGGGTCTCGCTGTCGTCCCGGTCACGTCAGGGCCTGCGCGCCGAGATCACGGGGACATGCCAGACCGCGTAATTGGGAGCAACGCGGATCGATTCGATGATCGACTTGAACGACGCGGCGATTGACTCCGGAGGGCGGCCCGAACTCGCGGCCAGGGCCTCCGAATAACCATCGCGCCATGCTTCCAGGATGTTGGCGAAGGTCTCGCGGGGGACGCGCAGCGTATCGACGATCACGTAATCCATGGCGATATCACGGTAGCCGCTGGCTTCCAGTAGCGAAGGCGAGTGACGGCCGATCCTGCCATCGCAGCCGATGCTGGACAGGAAGGCGAGCACGACTTCGTTCCAGAACTTGTCCGGATCGAGGCCGCCAACCTTCATGTGCAACATGCCGTAGTCCTCGGAAAGCAGGTGCAGCCAGCCTCCCGGCTTCAACACGCGAGTGAACTCAGCGAGAACCCGCGAGAAATCGGGAACAGCTTGCGACATGTGCCGGCAAACCAGCAGATCGAAACTCGCGTCCGGATAGACCAGGTGGAAGGCATCGCCCTGCTCGTAGCGTATGCGTCCGCTGCCATCGTCGTCGCGCCGTGCCAGTTGCAGGTTGGATTCCATGATGTCTGAGCCCAGCACGCGTGCCTGCGGATATAGCGCCGCCAGTCGCCGAGTGATTTCGCCAGTGCCGCATCCGATATCGGCAATCTCGAAGGCACCGGACAAGGCGTAGCGCTCGAATAGCAGGCGCTCCTGCGGCCAGATCGCCTCGGCCTGGTGCGCGAGGTTGCGGGCCATGGACTCGTCACCCATCTGCTCGGCTTGCGGGTTGTGCTCCCGGCTCACGAGGGCGCTGCCTGCTCGGCGGGCACGCTGGAAATCTCGTCATTGCCCCAGACCAGTCCGTGGTAGTCGAAGCCGCCCTCGATCCGCGGCTTGATGATCCGGAAAAAAGGCGAAGTGTCGAAATCGCGAGGCATGTAGAGGCTGTGGTGGCGGATATGCAGGATCTCCGCCCGCGCCTGTTTGGCGCCGGGGGTGTTGGGCTCGATCAGTTCCACTTCCGGCAGGATCGGATAGTGCAGCGAGCCGAAAGCCTGGGCGAGTAGCGTCGAGCAGATCGCCTGGGTGGGTTCGCCGCTGCCGAGCGCCAGCATCCGGCGCTTCATCGCGCCCGGCAGTGGCGGCGTTCGGATCAAATAACGGGCCAGATCGAGGAGGTTCTTGAGGTCGTAGCTGTAGCCCACCCGCGACACCATGAAGCGGATCAACGTGTCGACCTCTGCGTCATTGAGGCCGACCGGCCGGCAGATGCGCGTGTGCAAGTCGGAGAAGGCGCTCATCGGGACCACCCGCACGCCGTCGTTCACGTCCACGTCGCAGAGCACGCACGGCTCCTGGCCATCCGGCGCCGGCCCCAGGTGGTCGCCGATGTACAGGGCGGCGTGCGACCACGTCGACTGCGTCAGGTACTTGATCGCGGTGGAAAAGCGGCTGGTGCCCTCGACCAGCAGTACGTCGCCCTTGCGCAGCGCAGCGAGTATCTGCTCACGCGGGCTGGTCGGCACATGGGTCTGGTTGACCCGGGGCTTGGACAGGAAGCGCGCCATCCTTCGCCCGAAAAAACGTAGCAGCGACATTCTCGACTCCCCTGCAAACGCCTCGTATCAATTCTGCCACCAACGACCATGGAATAGCCGCCGGTGGCTTCCGCGCAGTGCCTGCCTGACTGCGTCTTCCCCCGACCAGGCCGGGTACGGCCACTCCGGACCGGGCTGCTCCAGTCCTTCCATGGCGCCCGGCGAGACGCCATCCTCGCAGGAAAAATACCCGTGGTTGACCAGGATTTCGAACTCCGCCGCGGTGAACCGGTCCAGGTCGGTGCGTATCCGCGACATCATCTCCAAACACAGGCCGAGACTGTAGCCCGCAGCGCCGGCGTCGTCGCGATCGGCGAGGTTCCAGTAGCAGCCGCCGAATTCGCCGAGCGCCCTGCCCTGGAAGAACAGGCGCTTGCGCAACGCCACCGCCTGGTTGCCGACGACGCCTGCGTAGCGAAGAAGCCTGCGGAAATAGTGCTGGCCGGCGACAAAGGCGAACGGCGCGCCGGCGTCGGAAACCAGCAGGTGTGCGCAGCGCTTGATCGCCGGCTCAGTGGCCATGTTGTCGTAGACGCCGCCGTCGCTCAGCTCGACCCGGCCGCGCAGCGCATCGCCATCCATGCCCCGGTACTTTCCGCGGGCGAAGTCAGCTGCGCGCGCAGCCAGGCGGACCGGACCGAACAGTGGCGGGAAGCACGACGACGCGGCCACTGCGGCCGCCAGGACAAGGCTTCCGTGTCCGCGCAGATAACCGGTCTGGAAATCGCCGGCGCGCTGCCGCGAAAATTCCCAGTTGACGCCAAACGTCAGGTTGGTCGCGCAGAAGACGAAGCGCGGCGACTCTGGCAGGTCGGCCAGCGTCAGCTCGCCGAGGACTCGCCGATAAGCGCGTTCCAGCAGCTTGACCCGAGTCGATGGCCACAGCCAGTTCCACGGCAGGGTCGCAAGCACCGGGCCGCTGCGGATATCCCTGCCGGACACCACGCGGAAAGGCTCGATGACCGCCAACTGGAAATCCACGCGATCGCACCACTCCGCGAAGGTCTCCCCCTCGGATTTGCGCTGGCGCAGGAAGCAAGCGACGAGCCAGGCCGAGGCGATGCTGCCGCCGGACACTGAACTGATCAGGTCTAGTCCGCGCAGGAGCCCCAACTGGTGCAGGCGCAGCAGCGCACCGAGATGAAAGATTGCGGCGCGGTAGCCGCCTCCGGAGAGACAGAGCGCACGGCCGGAACGACACGATTCGACACTCTCGTCGATGGCGTCCCCGCGCTCCGCCGGCGACTCGCCAGACTCCCCGTCATCCCGGCTCAGGACGCCGCCAAACCGGCGTTGGCCCACTGCACGATCTGCTTGGAGCCCATGGCGCCAGACTGCCGGGCGAGCTCGCGGCCGGCGCGGAACAGGATCATGGTTGGGATACTGCGAATTCCGAAGCGGCCGCCAAGCTCCTGCTCGGCCTCGGTATCGACCCTGGCGAGCCGCATACGCGGTTCAAGCTGGGCGGCTGCCGCCTCGAACTGCGGCGCCATCGACAGGCAAGGGCCGCACCACGGCGCCCAGAAATCGACCAGCAGCGCTAACTCACTACGAATGGCGTGGCGGTCGAAATTCGCCAGCCCAAGGGTCATCGGCTTGCCAATGAAAAGGGGCTGGTGGCAGCGACCACAGTTCGGCCCGTCCGGTAGCCGCGAGTCGGGCAGCCGATTGATCGAATTGCAATGCGGGCAGGCCAGCTCGACCGATGATCCAGTCAACGCTGCCGCCTTTCGTCGCCGTCCCAAAGCTTGGTCTCGGCGCGAAACTCCGCCAGCTCGCGCAGCAGGGTCTCGATGTTGACTTCGTTCTTGAGGTTGACCTTGAAGTCGGTGTCCGCGCGGGCTCGATCCTTGAGCGATTGCCGGTTCTGGCTCATCACGATCAGCGGGCCCTGCAGGCCCACCAGGATAGCCAGTGCCAGGTTGAAGAACTGGAAAGGATACGGATCGAGCGGCGAACGCAGGATCCAGCCCGCGTTGACCACACACCACACCACGGTGAGCCCGATCAGGAACAGGATGAATCGCCAGCTTCCGTTGAGCTCGGCAACCACGTCAGCCACCTTGTCGCTCCAGGACAGGTTCTTCTCGAACTCCTCGTCCACGTTTTTCGCCGCACGCGCCGACAGCATCGTGTTGGTTTCGCGCAGGCGCTCGCTCATGGTCCGCAGGATCGCCATGGCGACCTTGGGGCGGCGCTGCAGGAATTTCTCCAGCGTATCGCGGCCAAGTTCCAGCAACACCGTGTTGGTGGTCGCCAGCGCACTGGCGCTGCGCGGCATTTCGTCGAACAGCGCAAGTTCGCCGAAGTACTCGCCGCGGGCGATATCCTTCAGCGAAATGCGTCGTGAGCCATCGCCAGGCAGATGGATGTTGATGTCCCCGCTCTGCACGATATACATCGCCGTGCCAGTGTCGCCCTGAGCAAAGATCATCTTGCCGGCAGCGAACGACCGCGGCTCCAGAGACCGGCCGAGTTCCTGCAGGTCTTCTTCGGACAGCCCTTCGAACAGCGAGATCGAACGTAGAAGCGGGGTTGAGTCCAAGGGATCAGATTACCGTTGAGGCTCGACCGACATTGGCGCCAGCTTGGTGTTCAGCACCCAGCCGACGTTGCCATTCTCATCTTCCACTTCCCACCACATGTCTTCCTTGCCGCCCAGCGGGAACAGCATCATGCCGCTCTCGATCTTGCGCACCGTGCCCGAACTCTTGGACGGCGAACGCTTGAGCTCGAAGTTCGCGGTGGCGATGAAGCTCTGCCGCGGCGCCGAGGCGACGACGTTGGCGTTCAGGCCGCCCATCTGCGTCACCAGCTGCCGGTAAGCATCCAGGAACGCCATGCCGACCACCTTGCCGACGTCGGTATTAGCATACGCGCCGCCACCCGCCGCCGACCAACCGGAGAATCCGCCGGCGCCGAACGAGAAGTCCGATTTCTTGGCGAAGCCTTCGATGTTGAATTCCTCTTCCGACGTGCGCGTATTGACCAGCGACAGCACGGTCTGCGCTTCCACCTTGTTGACGTTGATGCCGCCCGCGAGCGCGCCGAGTCCGCCGAACTTGCCGCCGAGCAGGCCGCCGGCAATTCCACCGACGTTGCTGCCGCCCGAGTTCTGGTTCTGTCCGGCCACGTCCGCCACCAGCAGCCAATCGGCGGTCTTGATCTGGCCGCCACCGACGTTGGAGCCGCGCTGCAGGCTGCCGCCACCGGCGAGCTGCTGCTCGCGCTGGATCGCCGCCATGCCGGCGCCACGGTTGACCATCTTGAAGCAGCCTGACCTGGACACGAAGGCCTTAAGCAAGGTCGAGGGAGCACCCAACTGGTACTGCTTCCAGCCCTGTCCGTCGCCATCGACCAGCGCGATGGTTCCGAGCGAACGCCCGCAAACCGGGATGTCAGCATTCTTGCTGGATCCTTTGACGTTTTCGACCTTGGCCCACGCCGCCCCGGAAACAGTGAGTGCTGCAGTTGCCGCACAGACAGCAATCAGATGTGAAACTTTCATTGGTGTTCCCCCATTAGGCGCGCGCACAGGCGTTGAAACCGGATTCCCTGTTGCACGTTAAACCAAGTGCAACTGCCCATCAAGGTGCGCTTGCATCCGGCCGGCCAACGGCGCAAATGCGGCTCCATTCAGCTGCGGGTATCCGTCCATGCGCGGGCCAGCAGCGCGGCGATCGGAGCGCCCGTGGGTCATGCGGCAGCAGCGGCGGACGCCGGCGTCAGCGCTGCCCGAAGATGGCGTAGTAGCGAGCCAGCTGGGCCGCCGATGCCGCCCGGTCCCTGCGCACGAATGCCTCGTCGTACAGCCAGGTGTCCAGCTTCAGGCCGACGTCGGTGAAATACGGACGCGCATCGAAGAAATCCTTGCTCTCCACGGTAGCTTGGAAGAATGGGCGCATGTCGGTGCCGGTCAGCTGCCCGGCGTGGCGCGCAACGTCGGCGAGGCGATAGGTCGTGCCGGGCTTGCCGAACTCGGCGTACATCGAACGCAGCAGCTCGGGCAAGCCCACTCGGCCGTCGGTCGCCTTGCGCAGCTCGACGTCGAGCGCGAACCCGGCCAGCGCCCCGCCGCCGTACACCAGTTCGCGATTGGGTTGCTTGTCCGCCCCTGCCTCGCGCACGGTCATGCCCAGGCGCTGGCCGACGCGGGCAATCAGGTAGCGTCGCGCCAGGTTCTCCAGTCGCCACCACAGCTTGGACTCATCGAACACGCCATTGCGCGACTGCGTCACCAGCGTCATGTAATCGGTGATGCCTTCCTTGAACCATTCCTCGCCCGAGTCGGCATTGACCAACGACAGGCCGTTCCAGAAATGCAGCAGCTCGTGCGACATATCGCCAAGCTGGTGCTCGGCAACCACAGATCAGCCTGGACATGTGCGGTGCGCGCCCCGTCGTCGATCACGACATCGTAGCGATTGCCGAGGCCGTCATACGCGGGCGGGTTTGGTGCGGCCGGCGACGTCGCCTGGCCGATGCAGGATCCGGCTGCACCGAGCAGCAGCATCCCGAGAAAAAATCGTTTCATTGCTCGCTCCCTGGCGCTTCCCCCGTTGGATACCGCCGGAACGCAAACGGTTGCACCCGCGCCGGGTCAGGCTGGCGCGTAAAGGCCGTAGTCGCCGGAGATCCCCTTGAGCGGCACCCGATCCACCAGCCTGGCCGGTAGCTGGCTCTGGCCGACGAAGGCTTCGCTCATCAGCAAGCGTTGGCCAAGCGCGCTGCACTTCGCCTCGATGCGTGCGGCGACGTTGACCTCATTGCCGATCACCGTGAAATCGAGCCGACGCAGGCTGCCAATGTTGCCAAACTGGAAATTGCCAACGTGCAGCCCGATGCCATGGTCGAACTCGATGCCGCGGTCGGTCAGCGCCTGGTTCGAGGCCTGGGCGGCCGCTAGGGCTCGCTGGCAAGCCTCGGTCTCGTTTTCGACGTTCTCGTCGGCGAAGATCGCCAGGACAGCGTCGCCGATGAACTTGAGTACTTCGCCCTGGTGCGCATAGATGATCGGCACGACGCACTCGTAGTACTCGTTCAACTTCTTGATGAAGACGTCTCCCGGATAGGCCTGGGTATGCGTGGAGTAGTTGCGGATATCCGAAAACCAGATGGCCCCGTGCAAGTCGAGCATCACGCCAGGCCGGATGTTGCCGCGCTTGATCTCCTCCGCCGGGGAGTGGCCCACGTAGCAGTTCAGCACCGTATCCAGGATCACTGTCTTCAGGGCGCCGTCCAGAAGCAGGGCGAACGATGACAAGGACGCTTCGATGAAGGCAAGCGCGTCAGCGCTGAACCCATCCGGCGCCCGTGACACGAGGCTGACCTGGGAAATTTCGAGGCCAGGCATGGGGAACGCGACGTAATGCGTCGCCCCTTCCGAGGCAAGGTCGTCCAGGATGGGGAACCTGTGCTGGACCCCCGGTTGCAGCCGGAAATCCAGCTTCGGCTCGCCTTGCATGATTGCGTAGAAGGGACTGCGTCGGAACGGCGCGGTGTCCCCTGCCCCATACGACATCATCGCCTCGTCCACTGTGCAACCACCGATATGGTGGATCTCGCGCATGAACAGCGCCGGCGACGGAAACGGGCCCGGGTCACGCTCGTCGTCGTACCACACGTAGCGCAGCGCCTGGATCTGCGGATGCAGCGTGAACATCGAGAGTGTCGCCCGATAGACGTCGATGCCGTTGGCGGCCATGAACCGGCAATAGCTGTGCACGATTGCCGAAACATCGCTGCCCGCCTCGGCTTTCGCCTGCCGCTGCCAGTCCAGCAACTTCTCGAATGCGCTGCTCATGTCCGGCTATCGGGGATTGACGGCGTCCGGCGCGTCGTCATCCTCGATTACGATGCCGTCGTCGTCCGTTATCTCGATACCGTCGTCATCGGAGATCTCGATGCCGTCGTCCTCATCCACCTGCAGGTCTTCCTCGTCCATCGTCGGCGCCTGCCGGCGGTACATGTGCGGGTGGTAGGGCCCGGTGGTCCGGTGGTAGCCGCGGTGGGCGTAGACGCGGCGGCGTGGCTGTTCGGCGCGGTAGGTCGGCGCGTAGTAATACTGCTTGCGAACCGGAGCGGTGTGTCCGCTCGGCTCATCACGTTCCGCGGACTGGCACCTCGTCGTCGCGGTGCGTACCGTTGACGCGGGATTGGGCCACCCAAGCAGCACCAGCAAGGCCAGCGCCAGCAACAGTCGCGCCATCGCGCGTCTCCCCATGCTCCCGATGTTGGCATTAGACTGTTCCGGTCATTAGACGATTGCAAGCGCCGGGACCACTGCTCACCGCGCAGAAGAAATCGATCGCGAGGCGTCGCTCGACGTGCACGGCGCCAGCGTCCGCGAAATGCTCGAGGGAGTCTTCGCGCGGCACCCCAACCTGCGCGGATACGTGCTCGATGAACGACGCGCCTGGCTCGTGCCGTGAGCTTCTGCGACTAGGGCTCAGTAGACAGCGAGCCACTCGCCGCTCGGCGAGCGCGCGAAGGCAAGTTGAGCTGGATACGCGATGGAGATCACCACCCCCGCGCACATCTGGGCGTCCTCGCCCTTGATCTTCTCGAATGCCGACTTCGCGCCGAAGTCGTAAAGCGCTCCCTTCTTGCCGCGAACCAGGACTTCCGGACCGCCGGTCACCACGAAATCCAGCTGCTCGAAAGCCACTGGGGAGATGCGCACACCGGCTGCGTAAGCGGCATCCAGGCATTTCGCCTTGCGAATCTCGTCAAGTTGCAGGCCTTGCTTGCCCTCCAGCGCGCGGTACACGCCGGCAAAATCCGGGCCGAAGCCAGTTCCGCGGGCCTTGACCACCTCGGCCAGGGCGATCCGATCGGCTTGCGGCAAGTCGCTGACCGCCGGGAAGTGGTGCCAAGGCTCGTCCTTGGCGAACCCGGCCTCGAAGCTGCGCTCGAACACCAGCTTGCCGGTCACCGGCTTGTCTTCCTTGCCCTCGTCGGCCTGGTTGCTCGAGCTGAAGGAGCCGTCCGCGGACTCCCCCTCGGTCACCTGGTCGGTCACCGAGGCCCACGTTAGCTGGCCGTGGTACGGGGCCTTGGGATCGGAGGGCTGGAACTCTATGCGGATGGTGTTCTTGCCCCTGCGCACCACCGGGCCCATGGATTCGACCGGCACCCAGACCGAGGGTGCGATCTGGCGCTCATCGAAGATGACCGGCACTGTCGAGCGGGTGACGTCCTGCTCGGCCACCGGCACGTTGTTGATGAACACCCGCGCCTTGCCGGGCACGGTCTGCACCTCGTCCTGCTTCGGGTCCCCGGTGTACGGGGTAAATTTGAACTCCACGTTGAGCACGTCTGCCATGGACGCAGGCGACCAGCACAACAGGACGATGGCAGCGGCTACGCGCATGGCGGATCTCCCTGGATTCCGGCTTCTTGGCTGGATGAACGGCTGTTTCGACGGTGAACGGACATGTGACCCCCGTCCCACTTGCCAGCCACCATCCACGATGGCGGTTTCCAGCCGCCCCGCTAGGTGCTAACGTCGAAAATCCACCTTCCGAGAGGACGCCTTCATGGCCATCTGGAAAGACACAGCACCCCGGCCCTCCCCCGTTCCCGTGCCCGAACCGCAGGAATCCAAACGCATGGACACCGCCTTCAAGTCTGAATCCACCAGCCCATCTGCCGTTCCCGCCGCGCGCTTCGAGTCTGAGCGCAACCGCAGCGAGTCCCTGATCGCCGCCGACATCATGATCGAAGGCAAGATCGAGGGCGCCGGCAGCGTCCGGATCGCCGGCAAGTTCAAGGGCGACGTCAACGTCCAGGGCGACCTGACCATCGAAGCTGGCGCCAAGCTGATTGGCGGCGTCCGCGCCGACAAGGTCATCATCGCCGGCGAGTTGGAAGGCAATGTGGAGAGCGCCAGTTTGATCAACCTGCTTGCCACGGGCGTCGTCATCGGCGACGTCAAGGCGGGCTCGGTTACGGTCGCCGCCGGTGCGCGCATGCGCGGTCAGGCCGATTTCGGCTGGGACGACAACAAGGCCGCGAAGGCGCCGAAGGGCTTCAGCAACGGCATCGAGTCAGCCAACAACTGATGAGCAACCTGCGCCCGGGCAGCCCAGGGGCAACCCGGGCGTGCCCGCACTGCAAGGAAATCATCCTGGAGAGCGCGGCTGTCTGCCCGGCGTGCCGCCACCACGTCAGGTTTGCCGCAGACGCCGAAGCCTCGGACGCCCCGGCGCTGACGGCCCTGCGCATCGAGGGCAGCATCCGGCAACCGGCCGACGTCGCTGCCTGGGAATATTCCGTGGTGGTCTCCATCCGCAATGATCGCGGCGAGGAAATCGGGCGCAAGCTCATTGGCGTCGGCGCCATGTCGCCCAACGAGTTACGCACCTTCAACCTGTCCGTCGAGATCGTGCCGTCCAAGGGCAAGCGGCCAGGCAAGAGCACGCGTCACTAGCGGAACCCGTGGGGCCGGCGTATATCACGCCAACTTCGGCTATCCTGCCTGCTTCTCGTTGGGGAGCCGGCATGCCCGTTGTATCCGAAGGCGCCCCGCTGGCCGAGTCCGCGCCATCCGTGCGGGCGCGCAACCTGCAAACCCTGCCCCGTCAAACCTATCGCTTCCGCGTGCTTGGCATGGGGCTGGCAGCCTTGCCGCTGGCGGCAGCCTTGGCTGAGCTCGAGGCGCCATGGTGGAGTTGGGCGTGGACCGTCCTTACCTGCCTCGCCTGGCCGCACATCGCCTATTACCTGGCTCGTCGAAGCAAGGATCCGTTCCGCGCCGAGCTCCGAAATTTCGTCATCGATTCGATGATGGCCGGTAGCTGGGCGCCGCTGATCCATTTCAACCTGTTGCCTTCGGCAGTGCTCCTGACCGTAGTGACCGCCGACAAGGTCAACTCCGGCGTTCGTGGGCTATGGCTGCGCTCGCTTCCCGGAATGGCGGCCGCGATGCTGGGCACCGCGATCCTCACCGGTTTCCACTTTCAACCGCGGACGAGCATGCTGGTCCTGCTCGCATGCCTTCCGATCCTTGTCATCCATACGCTGGCAGTGAGCCTGAGCAGTTATCGGCTGGTTCGCAAGGTGCAACGGCAGAACATGCAGCTTGAAGAGTTGAGCAGGCTCGACCCGCTGACCGGCCTGGACAATCGCAGGCACTGGGAAGAGCAGGCGCAGGTGCTGCTGCAGCAACACCAGGCGAGCGGCAAACCGGCGACGCTGATGATGCTCGACGTGGACTGCTTCAAGGACATCAATGACCGCTACGGCCACGCGGTCGGCGACGATGTGCTGCGCGGAATCTCGCTGCTGATTCGTAGCGGCATGCGCGCCGACAACCACGCCGGCCGGCTCGGCGGGGACGAGTTCGTGGTCGCTGCCGGTACATCCATGGCCGAATGCGCGGCCAGCGCCGAACGGATCCGGGCCGCGGTCGAGACGCTACATTTTCCAAACGTGCCCGGACTGCACTGCTCGATCAGCATCGGCCTGGCCGATGCCCCGGAAGCCGGGCTCGGCCTTCGCGAATGGATCGAGGCGGCCGACCGGGCGCTGTACCGCGCCAAGAACGCCGGCAGGAACCAGACCGTCGGACGCGACGCAATCACCGACCCAAGTCGTTAGAGTCCGATCGCCTCCAGCACCGGCAGCACGAACAGCGGTGAGGTCAGCAACAGCAAGCCCATCGTCCATGCATGCCGGAGCGCCCGCGGCCAGCGGCGCACGCGCAGTCGCGTCTCGACCAGCACGATGGCGCCGTGCAAGAGGAAGAATCCACCCCACATCAGCGCGCCCCTGAGCCCGACGACTACATGGAACAACCACGCGTGCGCGAAAGCGCTGGCGGTGAATGCAGCCACCGTGCCCTTCACCAGCTGGCGGCGACGCGCGAACGGCATGAAGAAATACTCGTTTAGCCAGCCGCTCACGGGCCGATTCCAGCGCCCACCCCAGAACTCGGACACGGTCTGCGACAGTATTGGCATGCGTTGGATCGGCGGCACGTCGATGCCGAACAGCCGGTGCACGAAGCGGATGGATTCCGTGGCCACGTCCATCGCGCAGTACACCAGTGCAGCGCCCAGCAACAACCTCAATGGCAGCGACCAATGCGCCGGGGAGAAGCCGGCGGAGAGGGCATGCCAGGCGGCCAGTGCCAGGCATGCATGCACGATGATCGAGACCAGCAGGACACCGTCCGCGGCCGGAGACACTCGCGTGGTCGCATGCACGTCGAACGGCGCAAATCCGTGCCAGAGTCGCTGCCGCCAACTCCATTGTTCTTGCGACCGGTCCAGGTGGACGACCTTTAACAGGAGCATGAGCCCGAAGTAGGCCAACGCAGCTCGCATCAGCGGGCCCCCGGGTGCAAACAAGGGAAGGACCAGCGCGATTGCGACAGGCACGGCGCTCGCCAACTGGCGGCTACGGCCAGGTCCAGCCAGCTGGACTGCGATTACGACAAGGCAGAGTTGCAGAAGCAGGAAATAGACGGCCATCCCGGAGTGTATCGCCCGACCCGAAAGCCCCGCGCCTAGCGCAGCTGGCTGTCCTTGCTGCCGCGGCGGTTGTAGCCGCTGGCGTCGCCATCCTCGGCATCGCGCAGTTCCTGGCAGGCGATGCACAGCCGGACGCCCGGCACTGCCCGGCGCCGCCCCAGCGGGATCTTGGCATCGCATTCCTCGCATCGCGCGAGCGACTTGCCGCTCGGAAGCTTGCTTCGAGCGCGCGCAATGCCGTCCTTCACGGTTGCGTCGATCTGGTCCTGGACGGCGCCGTCGCCCGCCCAACCGGTAGCCATGGAGGAAGTCTCCCTTCGTAGGCGCCCATGGTATCGCCCCTGCCCCGGCTCCTGCGTTGACGCAGGCTTAACGGGATCGTGGGACGGCCTGAACCGGTGCTCGTTCATCCGCTACGATGCCTGCGACTCCACAAGGAAGTGAACTGCGATGACCGACAATATTTACGATGCGCTGAGCGAAAGCCATGAGATCCAGCGTTCCCAGCTCCGGCAGTTGTTGCGCTCGGCGCCGGGCACGCGGCAACGACTTGACCTGTTCACGCAGGTACGCTTCGAGTTGCAGGCGCATGAAGCCGCCGAGGAGCGTCACTTCTACGTGCCGATCCTGATGGACGACAGGGGACTGTTATCGTCGCGACACGCGCTGCACGAGCACCACCAAATCGACGAACTGGTTGAGGAGTTGCAGAAGCTCAAGCCGTCGGAAGAAGCCTGGCACGCAAAAGCGAAGGAGTTGTCGAAAAAGGTTCACCACCACCTGCGCGAGGAAGAGAAAAAATTCTTCCAGGTGTCCGGCAAGATCCTCGGCGCCACGCAAAAGGTGAAGCTGGCCAAGGCCTACCGCCGCGACTACGCGAGCATGCACCGGAAGCTGGCTGCGAAGTAGATCTCGGGCTAGCAGGATCCTTCGGATAACGCCTCGGCAACCAGTTCGAACGAGCGCAGCCGCGCCTGGTGATCGAAGATATTGGCCGTTAGAAGGAGCTCGTCGGGACGATGCCGTTCGATGAACTCGCGCACGCCCTCGGCTATCGTTCGCGAGTCGCCCACCACGGCGCAAGCGAGCGCCCGCGACGTGCCCGCCTTTTCCGTCGGAGACCAGAAGCTCTCGATGTCATCGATCGGCGGCGGAACCAGCCCGGGCATGCCGCGCCGCAGACGGACGAAACTCTGCTGCTGGGTGGTGAACAAGTGTCGGGCCTCGGCGTTCGACCCGGCCGCAACCACGTTCAGCGCCAGCATGACGTACGGACGCTGCAAGCGCCGTGAAGGCACGAAATTCCTGTGATACAGGGCAAGCGCTTCTGACAGTGCATCCGGCGCGAAGTGCGAAGCAAAAGCAAACGGCAGGCCGAGTTGCGCCGATAGCTGCGCGCTGAACAGGCTCGAGCCAAGCAGCCACACCGGCACATCCACGCCAGCGCCCGGAACGGCCTGCACGAGTTGCCCCGGAACGGCGCGCTCGAAATATCCGAGCAACTCGAGCACGTCCTGCGGAAAGTTGTCGGCCCCGTCGAAGTAGCGGCGCAAGGCGCGTGCCGTCGCCTGGTCGGTGCCCGGCGCGCGGCCCAGACCGAGATCTATCCGGCCCGGATGCAGGCTGGCCAAGGTTCCAAAGGCCTCGGCCACCTGCAGCGGCGAGTGGTTGGGCAACATGATGCCGCCGGCGCCAACGCGAATGCGCGATGTCCCGGCGGCGATGTGGGCGATCAGTACGGCCGTGGCCGCGCTGGCGATGCCGGGCATGTTGTGATGCTCAGCTAGCCAGAACCGGTTGAACCCAAGGCGCTCAGCGGTCCGGGCAAGGTCGAGCGAGTTGGCAAAGGCGCGCGGAGGATCGCTGCCCTCGGTGACCGGGGCAAGGTCGAGTACGGAGAGTGGAATCACGCCGGGTCGGACCCGACCCGGTCAGCAGGACTCACTTCGCTGCGCCCTGTTCCGACGAGCCGTATCAGTGCTCGTGCTCGCTGTCATCGTCGCTCGACTTCGGCTTGTCCTCATGCTTCTCCATCATGCCTTCGTGATGTCCTTCCATCATGCCTTCATGATGCTTGGCGAACTCTGCGCGGCTGATCGATCCGTTTTTGTCGAGGTCCATCTTGGCGAACTTGCCATCCATCATCTTCTGGTGTTCCGCAGGGCTCATGTCGGCCATGGCCTTCTTGTGCCCATCGGGACAGGCGACTGCCGCCGAAGCGGTCAATCCGAGCGCGAGGAACAGGCTGGTGCGAAGGATTTTCATCGGGAGCTCCCTGGGCGAACGGTCCGCCTAGGCTAGCAGAACTCAATCGCGGCAGAAGCCCTCGCCAACCTTGATGGTCAGGCAATCTTTCTTGTCCAGCAGCCACTTCATGCCGGTTTCGCTGCCGTTGGTCGCCCGCAATGCCTCGACCTTGAGGTTGCGCTGGAACTTAAGTTCATCGCCCACCGCAGCACCCTCGTAGGTCGCCGGCCCATCCAGCGACTGGATCAGGATGGTGTAGCCATTTCCTGCCCGGCTGATCTCGAGGAACGTGCCCTCCGGCCCCGTCCACCTGCCCAGCCACTGGTCCGCCACGGTGGGCGTCGTCGGCGTCGCAACGACAACGGGTGCTGGCATGGGCGCCGCTGCCGGAGCAGGCGCAGGAGCCGACTGCTGGCATGCGGCCAGCAGCACCAAGGCGGGCAGGATCAGGCGCTTCACTGGCGCGAAAGGTGCGTCAGGGCCTGGCCGCAGGTCGTCATGAACTGCTTAGCAGCCTGGCTCTATTTTCAGGGGCGGCTGCGGCTCGAGCTTTGATTTCCAGAGCAGGCTGCCGCTGGCGACCCAAGGAGCCTTCGCGGTCGCGCCTGTTGCCCATGCCGTGTCGGTCCACGCCTTCGAAGCCCCTGGCGCTTCGGATGTCGCGGGCTTTGCCTCGGCGGCGGGTTGCAAGGCCTGCGTCATCGTCGGCGACGCGACCAGCAGCACGGCAAGCAGGGCCAGCCTTGCGCTCGGCGAGGACATGATTTTCAAACTTGAAGTAGCGGCCATGCTGGTCTCCTGTCTGTCCACCCGGGCAGGGCGTGTGGCCGATGCTAGCACCGGTCAGGCGTCCCCGCCCGGACAGCGCGCCGCCGCTGGCAGGCAGCCCGCCTAGCTGTGCTCAGAATATTGCGGAAAAAATACGCTTCACGAAACGGATGCTGCCCAGGTTGGAACCGGCGTCCTCGCTGGACACCACGATCAGGCCGGCGGCGCGCCCGTGCCCGGGATCCCGGCGCACCAGTGTGTAACCGTTGAGCAGCGTCTTCCACGGCGTTCGAGCGCTGTGGACCGTGAACTGCGCATGTCGGCTCCAGGCGATCATGCGTTCCGGCGGAAGCGCGCGCACGTCCTCCTGCACGATGTCCTCGACGTCGGCGCGCAACAACAGGCGGCCCTCCCCTTCGCCGCATCGCGCGATACGGAATACGACCCTTCCCAGCAACAGGGTGGACAGGCGCAAGCTGATTTCCGAGTCGAGCTGCACGTTCTCGCTGGCTCCATGGAAATCCTTGTAGCGGAAGATCACCTCTTCGCCCGGCTGCATCTTCCACTCGACGATCGACTGGCCACCGCTGGCAGACGCGATCATGCCCCGGGGCGCCTGCGGGGAATCGGCAGGCAAGTCGGCATCGGCGAGGAAGGTTCCCTTGGTGAAAATGAAGTAGCGCCGGCGCAGGATGCGCGCCAACGGCGCCGACCAGGGCCAGGGCGCGAGCCGGACGTTGTTGTCGGCGTTCGAAAGCTGTTTGCGAGTGATCATCGCTTGCGGAAATGCGCGGTCGATGGTAAGCCTGCGTCCGGAGCGGTACTCACCCTGGATGGAAGGCGCATCGTCGAAAGCGATCGTGAGTTTCGCGTCGCTGTGGAACAATTCCAGCGCGAGCACATACAGGAAGCTCTTTACCGCCACCAGCGCGACCAGCAACCAGCCAAGCAGGCGCATCAGGTCGCCCAGCAGGAAAATCCGGTTTACATGCACTCGCGCACTCGAACGCATCACCGCGACCCGGGCGTCGATGTCGAGCAGCACGACGCCGATGCGCTGGTCGACCGACAAGGCCGCCGAACCGACCGCCGCCTCGGCGCTGCGTTCGTACTTCTCCATCACCTGTCGCCGCGCGTCTGCATAGCCGCTTTCCAGCGCTCCGCGCAGCGTGTTGGCCGCGCAATTGCCCGGATGCAGCCAGTCACACCGCTCCCGGCCCAGGTGGATGCCGGCCGGTACCACCGAGCCCAGTTCGCGCGCTATAGCGCGCGCATCGGTTCCGGCGCTGGCGCCACGCAAGCTGAGCTCACCTAGCCGCCGCACGCTGTCGAGAGCGATCTGGTCGTGCCAGCGATCGATCGATCGCCGCATGCTTTCCTTGAAACCGAGCGAGCGCAGTCGCGCGGGGCCGGTGGCGGCGCCCACGGAGAAACAGGGAAAGGTTCCGCTGTTGGACTCGGTAAAGCCATCGGGGCCGATCGACTCGGTGAGTTCGTCGGCAAAATCCGCCTCGCTTCGCCTGAGCAGTCGATCCGCGCTCGCCAACGTGCATCGGCGCGGCACGTCCATGCCAAGGTAGAGGAATGCACGCGCTCGGGGCGTCCCGGCGTCGGCCTTCAGGGCGCGGACAGCAGCCGCTTCATTCCTCGCCAGCACCAGCAACAGCCCGCGACGGGCAACCTCGATCGTGGCGGGATCAAGCGTAGGTGCGAATCGGATCTGCACGAGCGCGGCTTCGGTCTCGGCATCCGGGCTGCCCTCTATCCGCGCCAGCAAGTGCGACAGGTGGTGGCGCATCCACAAGCGACCCTGCTCCTCGCGTGGCTGGCCAGCATAGGCCGCTTCATTGACCCACTCCCGGCGGGCGCGAACCTTTTCGGTCAACTCGCGAAGGCGGCGAACACGCGCGTCCCGGTCATTGACGAAGCGAACGATGTCGAGCACATCGCTGGCGCGTGCGGACGGCGTCCGCACCAGTTCGCCGAGTTCGCGCTTGAGCCTGGCCAGTTCGTGGTCGTCTTCCGGTGCCTGCTCCAGGCCGAGCACGTCCCGGGCCGACAACTGCGCTTGCAGGGCGGTCCGATTCGCCGCGAGGTCCTGGAGTCCTTCCACCGACAGAGACAGGACCCGCTGACGGGCGGTAGCAAAACGCTGCGACAGGAAATGGGAGATGTCGGCCTCGAGTCCTGCGGGGCGGATGCTCTCGACGGGCAGCCAGCCCTCCATGCCAGTGCACGGCACCACAACGCCGCTGACGGATTCGATCTCACAGAATTCGTCGAGCGTGGTCAGCTTGTAGGTCTGCGACACCGCCACGCCGCTGAGCCAGGAAGCAAGCAGCGCAAACACCACGATCACCAGCGCCAGCGGGCTCCACAGCACCAGCGATTCGCGCAGCAGGTTGCGCCGGGTGCGGCCCAGCTCGCGCACGCGGCACCACAGTAGCCGGTTCTGCCGATAGGCCTGCACCAGCGCAGCCAGTGCAGCGATCGCGACCAGGGCAAGGATTGCAACGCTCAACCAGACCATGCACCACCCATCACCGGAGCAGGCAACAGGTTAGCAGCATGGCCAGACCTCGCCCGGAACACGCCGGACAGTGCGCAAACCAGTCGCTGTTCATGTTTCTGGTCCAAGTGCAGGCGCTGTTCATTTTTACAAAGCCATCCTGTCCGGGCTAGTTCCCCCTGCCAAGGAGAGGCACCATGAATCGCAAGCATGGACACCCTGGTCGTCGAGCCGACTCGCACGTCGGTTACCGTCAACCCGCCACCGGCGCAGTAATATCGGCAGTACCATCCCTGCCACGCGTCGACCGCGTTGGAACCTTCAAGGACTGACCCCATGAAATGGCAACTCGGCCGACGCAGCAGCAACGTCGAAGATCGTCGCGGCTCCGGAATGGGCGCGCGCGGCATAGGCGGCCTCGGTCTCGGCGGCGTGGTGATCGTCGCTGTCATCGCGCTGCTTATGGGTCGCGACCCGATCGAACTGCTCGGTCAGGTGGCGGAGCAGACCGGCGGCGCCACGCAGACCCAGCCTGGCACAGCGCCAGTGGATGATGAGTCCTCGCAATTCGTGGGTTCCATCCTCGGATCCACGGAGGATGTCTGGGGTAAAGTCTTCCAGAAAAGTGGTAGCACCTACCCGGCACCCAAGTTGGTCCTGTACTCCGGGGCGGCTTCGTCCGCCTGCGGCCGCGCCAGTTCCGCCGTCGGTCCGTTCTACTGTCCGGGCGACCGACAGGTCTACTTGGACACCAGTTTCTTCCAGGACATGAAGTCGCGGCTCGGTGCAGGCGGTGACTTCGCCGAAGCCTACGTGATCGCCCACGAAGTCGGCCATCATGTCCAGACCCTGACCGGAGTCGCCGAGAAAGTGGATTCTCTGCGCGCACGCGGCGGCAATGTCGAAGGCGACAACGGGCTGCTGGTCCGGATGGAGCTGCAAGCCGACTGCTACGCGGGGCTGTGGGCCAACCAGGCCCAGGCCCAACTGCAGTGGCTTGAGGCAGGCGACATAGACGAAGCCCTGGCAACGGCGAGCGCAATCGGCGATGACCGATTGCAACGCCAGTCGCAAGGTACCGTGGTACCCGACTCCTTCACCCACGGCACCTCAGAACAGCGTGTACGCTGGTTCCGTACCGGCTTCGAGGGCGGCAACGTGGGACGCTGCGACACCTTCAGCGCCCGCCAACTCTGAGCAGCGCGGCATAACCACGGGTCCCGCTGTAGGATCATGCAATAACCGCACAGGAGGCAGCTTCATGCAGGTACACATCAACACCGACCACAATATCCAGGGCCGTGAAGCCCTGGCCGAAAGGCTCGGCGGCGTCGTCGAGAAGTCATTGCGCCGGGTCGCCGACCAGATCACCCGCGTCGAAGTCCACCTGAGCATCGAGAGCGGCGGAAAGAGCGGCCAAAGCGACAAGCACTGCACGATGGAAGCTCGCCTGGAAGGTCTGCAGCCGGTGGTGGTGAGCGAACAGGCCGGGACCATCGACCAGGCAGTCAACGCCGCCGCGGACAAGCTGCTGCGCGCGATCGACGGCAAGATCGGACGCCGTCGCGACAAGAGCCATCGTGCGGCCGCCGTGCCCGGTGCCGCGCAGGACGATTCCGAGGAATAGCCACGAGGCCGTCCCAGTCGCAGAGTCCGGGCAGCCTTCGCTATGCCGATTCAGCCGGCACGACGGCCCTTCCGTGGCATCAAGGCGCTAGCTAGGATCCGGAACTGAAGCCATTCATCCACGGAGCAATGCGATGGCCGCCGCCAGCTCCGGATTAAAATGCTGATGGCCAGCAGGAATCGGAACATGGGTAGCCTCGCGCGGCGTGACGAATTCCAAT
>JANPDF010000072.1:0-4510 GCA_031431355.1 Gammaproteobacteria bacterium | reverse complement strand
AAGAAGTCAGATCGGCACCCTGAAAGGCTGCAGGCCGGCGGTCACCGTGCAACGGCCCGATTCGCACTACGCGCTCGGTCGGTCCGACGCACGGCAACCGCTACCTATCGGTGCATGGGAGAGCTGTGTTGGACTGACCTCGCGGTTTCCATTTTTACCAAGCCGGTATCGGGCGGCGACTAAAAATGGGAACCGACAGCCGCCCCTTCGCGAAAATGCTGCCCGCTCTTACTTCAAGGCGTAATCGACAACAGTCTGCGCCAACCGCTCAGGCGGCGACGCCGTCGTATCGAGCACCAACTCCGCGTCCTCGGGGATTTCATACGGCGAGTCGATGCCGGTGAAATTGGGAATCTCGCCCGCGCGCGCCTTCTTGTAGAGCCCCTTCACGTCACGCTGCTCGGCAACTTCCAGCGGCGTGTCAACGAATACCTCGATGAACTGTCCCGGCGCAAACAGGTCGCGCGCCATCCGGCGCTCGCTGCGGAACGGCGAGATGAAGGAGACCATCACGATCAGGCCGGCGTCGACCATCAGCCTGGCCACTTCGGCAACGCGGCGGATGTTTTCCACCCGGTCCTCGTCGCTGAAACCCAGGTCGCGATTGAGACCGTGCCGGATGTTGTCGCCGTCAAGCAGGTAGGTGTGATGACCGGACGCCACCAGGCGCTTTTCCACCAAGTTGGCAATCGTCGACTTGCCCGAACCAGACAATCCAGTGAACCACAGGCAGCGCGGCTCCTGGCCCTTGATCGAAGCCCGCTTGCCCTGGTCCACGTCGAGCGCCTGCCAGTGCACGTTGGCGGCGCGACGCAGCGCGAAGTCGAGCGTGCCGCAGGCAACGGTGGCCAGCGTCTGCCGATCAATCAGGATGAAGCTGCCCAGCGTCCGGTTGTCGGCATGTGGCTCGAAGGCGATCGGCTGGTCCAGGCTGAGGTTGCAGGCCGCCACTTCGTTGAGCTCGAGCCGCTTGGCGGCGATGTGGTCCTGGGTGTTGATGTCGGCCTTGTACTTGATCTCGGTGACTTGCGCGGCGACGGTGCGGGTACCGAGCTTGAGCCAGTAGTGACGGCCCGGCAGCAGCGCTTCGTCGCCCATCCACAGCAGGTGCGCGCCGAACTGGTCGGACACCGGCGGCGGCGCGTCAGCGGCGGCGATCACGTCGCCACGGCTGATGTCAATTTCGTCTTCCAGCGTCAGCAGGATCGATTGTCCTTCAACGGCGCTTTCGATTTCCGCGTCGCCGAGCGCCAGCGAGCTGACCCGCGAGCGACGTCCCGACGTTGCGCTGATCACTTCGTCGCCGACCGCGATGCGTCCGGCGGCAACCTGGCCGGCGAAGCCGCGAAAATCCTGCGAAGGACGGCAGACCCATTGCACGGGCATGCGGAAGGCCATGTCGCTGCTGCCTGCATCCAGTTCCAACTCGTTGAGGTGCTCGAGCAGTGCCGGGCCGTGGTACCAGGGCATGGCCGCCGAACGATCAACGACATTGTCGCCAACCAGTCCCGACAGCGGAATCGAGGTCACGTGGGCGATGCCCAGCGTTCTGGCGAGGCTGCGATATTCGTCGGCGATCTCGCTGAACACGGACTCGGAGTACTCGACCAGGTCCATCTTGTTGACGGCAAGCACCACGTGGCGAATGCCGAACAGCGCCGCGATGTAGGTATGCCGACGGGTCTGGGTCAGCAAGCCCTTGCGGGCATCGACCAGCACCACCGCGACGTCCGCCGTCGAAGCGCCGGTCGCCATGTTGCGCGTGTACTGCTCGTGGCCGGGACAGTCGGCGACGATGAAGCTGCGCCGATCCGTGCTGAAGTAGCGGTAGGCGACGTCGATGGTGATGCCTTGCTCGCGCTCGGCATCCAGGCCGTCGAGCAGCAACGCGTAGTCGATCGACTCGCCCTGCGTGCCGTGCCGCTTGCTGTCGCGCGCCAGCGCGGACAGCTGGTCGTCGAACAGGTTCTTGCTCTCGTAGAGCAGGCGCCCGATCAGCGTGCTCTTGCCGTCGTCCACGCTGCCGCAGGTGATGAAGCGCAGCCGCGGCTTGGCTTCGTGCTGCGCCAGGTAGCTGGCGATTTCAAGCGGGCCGCCCATCAGAAATACCCCTCTTGCTTCTTCTTCTCCATCGAGGCCGATGGGTCGTTGTCGATCAGGCGACCCTGGCGTTCGGAGGTTCGCGCGATCAGCATCTCGCCGATGATCTTTTCCAGCGTGTCGGCATCGGACTCGAAGCCTCCCGTCAACGGGTAGCAGCCGAGCGTCCGGAACCTCACCCGCTTCATCGCCGGGACTTCGCCGGGGTGCAGCAAGTAGCGATCGTCGTCGACCATGATCAGGCCGCCGTCGCGCTCAACCACCGGTCGCTCGCGGGCGAAGTACAGCGGGACCACGTCAATGCCCTCGCGGAAGATGTACAGCCAGACGTCCAGCTCGGTCCAGTTCGACATGGGAAACACGCGCACGCTCTCGCCGGCATGGATGCGGGTGTTGTACAGGCTCCACAATTCCGGGCGCTGGGTCTTGGGATCCCAGCGGTGCTGCGCGTTTCGGAACGAAAACACGCGTTCTTTGGCCCGCGATTTTTCCTCGTCGCGGCGGGCGCCGCCGATGGCCGCGTCGTACTTGCCGGCATCCAGCGCCTGCTTCAGCGCCTGCGTCTTCATCACGTCGGTGTGCACGGTGGCGCCATGGCTGATTGGGCCGACGCCCTGGCGCACACCATCGTGATTGATATGCACGCGCAGCTCGACGTTCTGCTTGCTGGCCACCTCGTCGCGGAACGCGATCATCTCCCGGAACTTCCAGGTGGTGTCGATGTGCAGCAACGGGATCGGCGGCCGCGCCGGATGGAAGGCTTTTTTCAGCAGGTGAAGCAGGACCGTGCTGTCCTTGCCGATGGAGTAGAGCATCACCGGATTGCGGAATTCGGCGGCTACTTCACGCAGGATGTGCAGGCTTTCGGCCTCGAGGCGATCGAGGTGGGACAACGGCTGGGCAAGGGGCATGGACGGGGTGGGTCGGCAGGCGATTGATCGCCTATTCTAGCCGCTGCGATACTTCAGGTACCAATCCACGAAGCGGGCCACGCCCTCTTCCACCGAAACCGTGGGGCGGTAATCGACGGCGGCGATCAGTTCGGACACGTCCGCCTCGGTATCCGGAACGTCCCCAGCCTGCAGCGGAAGCATCTCCAGCCTCGCCTTGCGGCCCAGGCACTGCTCCAGGACCTCTATGTAGCGCATCAGCTCGACCGGCTGTTCATTGCCGATGTTGTACAGGCGGTACGGCGCCGTGCTCGTGGCCGGATCGGGCGCCAGGCCGTCCCAGGCGGCATTGGCGGTCGGCACCTGGTCGAGCGTCCGGATCACGCCTTCGACGATGTCATCCACGTAGGTGAAGCTTCGTTTGTGCCGGCCATGGTTGAAGACCCGGACCGGCTCGCCGGCCAGGATCGCCTTGGTGAACAGGAACAGCGCCATGTCCGGGCGGCCCCAAGGGCCGTAGACGGTGAAGAAGCGCAGGCCGGTGCACGGGATGCCATACAGGTGCGCGTAGCTGTGCGCCATCATCTCGTTGGCTTTCTTGGTTGCCGCATACAGAGTCAGCGGATGTTCGGTCGACTGGTGCTCGGAGAACGGCATCCGCGTGTTGGCGCCATAGACCGAGCTGGTGGAGGCGAACACCAGGTGCTCCACGCCATGGTGGCGGCAGCCTTCGAGCACGTGCAGGAATCCGGTCACGTTGCTGCTCACGTACACGTGCGGGTTCTCCGCGGCGTAGCGAACGCCCGCTTGCGCGGCAAGGTGGACCACCCGTTGCGGTTTGTGCGCCTCGAACACGCCCTCCACTTCGCCGCGATCGGCCAGGTCTGCCTGGATATGCGTGTACTTGCGATGCTCCACCAGGCGATCCAGCCGGGCGTGCTTGAGCGCCACGTCGTAGTAGTCGCTGAGGTTGTCGAAGCCAATCACCTCGTCGCCACGCGCGAGCAGCCTCAGCGCGACGTGCATGCCGATGAATCCCGCCGTGCCGGTTACCAGGACGCGCATGTGCTCACAGCCTTCCGTCCACTTCCGCGAGCGGCAGCACGTACTTGACGTCATACAACACCGCGCCGGGCTTGCCGAACGCGCGCAGCCCGGCGCTGCCGAGCGCGGCGAATTCGCGATGGCCGACGGCAATGATGATGGCGTCGTAGGCGCCCGGCTCCGGGGCCTTCACCAGGTCGAGCCCGTACTCGTGCCTGGCGTCCTCGGCACTCACCCATGGATCGTGGACATCCACTTGCGCCTGGTACTCGCGCAGCTCGGCGACGATGTCGACCACGCGCGTGTTGCGCAGGTCCGGACAGTTTTCCTTGAAGGCAAGGCCGAGCACGAGCACGCGGGCGCCGACGATGTCGAGGCGCCGCTTGGCCATCAGGCGCAGCACTTGCGTGGCCACGAAGCTGCCCATGCCGTCGTTTATGCGTCGGCCCGCCAGGATTACTTCCGGATGGTAGCCA
>JANPDF010000071.1:0-14342 GCA_031431355.1 Gammaproteobacteria bacterium | reverse complement strand
TTCATTAGAGAGGTCCGACGTGCCGATGAACAGTGATGTGTCCCCCCAGTCGGCGCTCGGGGCGCCAGCCGCGATCGCCGACTACAACGCCTATCCCGATGCCTCCGGCCACTTCGGCGTCTACGGGGGCACCTTCGTTTCAGAAACGCTGATGGCGCCACTGGCGGAGCTCGCGCGCGCCTACGACCACCATCGGATCCAGCCCGAATTCATCGATGAACTGTTCCGCGATTACCGGGATTACGTCGGTCGTCCAAGCCCGATCTACGAAGCTACGAGGCTATCCGCGCACGTCGGAGGCGCCCGCATCCTGCTCAAGCGCGAGGACCTCAACCACACCGGCGCGCACAAGATCAACAACACGATCGGGCAGGCGATGCTCGCCAAGCGGATGGGGAAGACCCGGATCATCGCCGAGACGGGGGCAGGGCAGCACGGTGTTGCATCGGCCACCGTGGCTGCGCGACTCGGCCTTGAATGCGTGGTGTACATGGGTGCTGTCGACATCGAGCGCCAGGCGATCAACGTCTACCGGATGAAACTGCTCGGCGCACAGGTAGTGCCGGTTCACTCGGGATCGAAGACGCTCAAGGACGCGCTCAACGAAGCCATGCGCGACTGGGTTTCGAACGTGCACGACACCTTCTACATCATTGGCACCGCAGCTGGTCCGAGTCCCTACCCACGCATGGTGCGAGATTTCAACGCCGTGGTCGGTCGCGAATCGCGCGCGCAGATGTTGCAGGCCTATGGCCGACTGCCCGACGCCGTGGTCGCCTGTGTCGGTGGAGGCTCCAATGCCATCGGCATGTTCCATGCCTTCCTCAACGATGCTGGCGTCGCCTTGTGGGGCGCCGAGGCAGCGGGCGAGGGCATCGCCAGCGGACGCCACGCCGCGTCGCTCAGCGCCGGCCGGCCGGGCGTGCTCCATGGCAACCGCACTTACCTGATCTGCGACGACGACGGCCAGATCACCGAGACGCATTCAATCTCCGCGGGCCTGGACTATCCGGGTGTCGGTCCCGAGCATGCTTTCCTGAAGGATTGCGGCCGCGCCAACTACACCGGCATCAGCGACGACGAATGCATGGAGGCTTTCCACCTGCTCGCGCGCACCGAGGGAATCCTCGCGGCGCTCGAATCCAGCCATGCGATCGCGCAGGCGATGAAGCTGGCGCGCACCATGCCGCCGGAAGCGCTGGTGCTGGCCAACCTGTCCGGTCGTGGCGACAAGGATATCTACACGATCGCGCAACGCGAAGGCATCAGCCTGTGACCATTGCAACCGCGGCGGGCCGCAATCGATGAACCGGATCGCGTCGACGTTTTCAAGGCTGGCTGCCGAAAAGCGCAAGGCGCTGGTGCCATTCATCACTGCGGGCGACCCGTCGAGGGATGCGACGGTCGGGATCATGCATGGGCTGGTCGCCGGCGGCGCTGACCTGATCGAACTCGGGGTGCCGTTCTCCGATCCGATGGCCGACGGTCCGGTGATCCAACGCAGTTCCGAGCGCGCGCTCGCACGGCATGTCGGAACCGACGACGTTTTCGACTTCGTGCGCCAGTTCCGGCAAGTGGACCAGCAAACGCCCGTGGTGCTGATGGGTTACCTCAACCCTGTCGAGATGCGTGGCACCGACGTCTACGCCGCTGCGGCGGCTGCAGCGGGCGTCGACGGCCTGCTGCTGGTCGACCTGCCGCCGGAAGAAGCCGGACCGCTGCGTGCGAGCTTCAATACACATGGCCTCGCGTTGATTTCCCTGGCGGCGCCGACCACGTCGGCAGAGCGCCTGGGTCGGCTGGCCGCGGGTTCCCAGGGTTACCTGTACTACGTCAGCTTCGCCGGCGTGACCGGTGCCAGCCTCACCGATCTGGACGACGTGGCGGAGAAGGCAGGCGCGTTGCGCGCGCTGGCCAGCGTCCCGGTGCTGATTGGCTTCGGTATCAAGGACGCCAAGTCGGCCGCCGCGCTCGCGCCGATGGCCGATGGCATCGTCGTGGGCAGTGCCCTGGTAGAGCGACTGGCCACGGCCCACTCGCCAGCGGAGGCTGCCGAGTGGGCTGCAGCCTTCCTGCGGCCGCTCCGCGCGGCGATCGATACCCATGGGATCGGCTAAACTGGCCGCCGGACGATTGATGCGGGTGGCCCGATGAGTTGGTTGACCAAGCTGATGCCGGCACGGATCCGCACCCAGGGTGGCGGCAAACGCGGTGTTCCTGAGGGTCTCTGGGAAAAATGCGATCGCTGCGGTACCGCGCTGTATGGGCCGGAGCTGGAGAAAAACCTGCGGGTCTGCCCAAAGTGCAGCCACCACCTGAGCATCGGCGCCCGCGAGCGGCTGACCAGCTTCCTGGATGACGACAGCGGCGAAGAGATTGGCGCCGACCTCGGCCCGGTGGACGCCCTGCATTTCAAGGACCAGAAGAAATACGCGGATCGAATCAAGTCCTCGCAGAAGAACACCGGTGAGCGCGACGCGCTGGTTTCCGTGCAGGGGAAGTTGCACGGTCGCGACATCTGCGCTGCCGCCTTCGAATTCCGCTTCATGGGGGGATCGATGGGCTCGGTGGTCGGGGAGCGCTTCGCGCTGTCGGCCGAGCGCGCCCTCGCGTTGCGCTGCCCGCTGGTCTGTTTCTCGGCGACCGGTGGCGCGCGCATGCAGGAGGGATTGTTCTCGCTGATGCAGATGGCCAAGACGTCGGCGGCCCTCGGCCGCTTGCGCGCGGCCGGACTGCCATTCGTGTCGGTGCTGACCCATCCCACGACCGGCGGTGTGTCCGCATCGCTGGGCATGCTAGGTGACCTCAATGTGGCGGAGCCGCACGCGCTGATCGGTTTCGCCGGTCCCCGCGTCATCGAGCAGACGGTCAGGGAAACCCTGCCGGAAGGATTCCAGCGCTCCGAGTTCCTGGTCGAGCATGGGGCTGTGGACCTCATCATCGATCGCCGGCAAATGCGCGACCGGCTCGGCGCCCTCTTGGCGTTGATGATGCGACAGGCAGCGCCGGTCGTCGCAGAAAGTTGAACGCATGACGCCGCCCAGATACTTCGGCACCGACGGCATCCGCGGGCGCGTGGGCGAGGGTCCGATCTCCGCGGATTTCATGTTGCGGCTGGGGCGCGCCGCCGGACTGGTACTGGCTGGCGACAAGGCGCATGCGACCGTGGTGATCGGCAAGGACACGCGGATCTCCGGCTACATGTTCGAGGCGGCGCTCGAGGCTGGCCTGGTCTCTGCCGGCGCCGACGTCATGATGCTCGGGCCGATGCCAACGCCCGCGGTCGCCTACCTGACCCGATCACTGCGCGCCGACGCAGGCATCGTCATCTCGGCTTCGCACAATCCGCACGAGGACAACGGGATCAAGTTCTTCTCCGCGCAGGGGGAGAAACTCGACGACCAGGTGGAGACGGCGATCGAGGCCGAGCTTGACCGGCCGTTCACCACGGTTTCTTCCGAGCGCCTCGGCAAGGCGTCGCGCATCTCCGATGCGTTGACCCGCTACGCGGAGTTCTGCAAGGCCAGCGTGCCGGCATCGTTCTCGCTGCGCGGCATGCACCTGGCGCTCGATTGCGCCCATGGCGCCACCTACCACGTGGCGCCGAAGGTTTTCTCCGAACTGGGGGCCACGGTCAGCAGCATTGGCGTCAACCCGGATGGACTGAACATCAACCGCGGCGTTGGCTCGATGCACCCCGAGGCGATCATCGCCCACGTTCGCGAAACCGGCGCCGACCTTGGCATCGCCTTCGATGGCGACGGCGACCGCGTGATGATGGTCGATGGCAACGGACGCCTGCTCGACGGCGACGCACTGATCTACCTGCTGGCACAGGACTGGCGCGCAAGCGGCCGTTTGCGTGGCCCGGTGGTCGGCACGCTGATGAGCAACTACGCGCTGGAGAAAGCGCTGGGCGAGCAAGGCGTCGAGTTCATCCGCGCCAGCGTTGGCGACCGCTTCGTGCATCGCGCGCTGGTCGAGCGCGATGGCCTGCTCGGTGGCGAAGCCTCGGGCCACCTGCTTTGCCTGGATAGCGCCAGCACAGGCGATGCCATCGTGGCGGCGTTGCAGGTGCTTGAAGTGCTGGTTCGCCGGCAGCTATCGCTCGCCGATGCGCTGGCGCAATACCAGCCGTTGCCGCAGAAGACCGTCAATGTCCGGATCGCGGCAAACTCACGGCCGCTCGATGCGCCGGCGGTGCAAGCGGCGCGCCGCCATGCCGAGGCTTCGCTGGACGGCAAGGGACGGCTGGTGCTGCGGCCGTCGGGCACCGAGCCCGTGGTCAGGGTCACCGTGGAAGCGGCGGATGCCGCGCTCATGCACGAGGTGTTGGAGCAACTTTCGGCCGCAGTGCGCGCGGCGGTCTAGCGAGGACCCCGTCGATGTCGCGCATTCCGACCCTGGACATTCGCCGCTTCGACAGCGATCGCGAAGCCTTCGTCGCCGAACTGGGCGCGGCCTATCGCGAGTGGGGTTTTTGTGGTGTGCGCAACCATGGGATTTCCGCTGCGGCCATCGAGCAGGCCTATCAGGCATTCAAGGCGTTCTTCGCCTTGCCGGAGGCAAGCAAGCTCAAGTACCACGTAGCAGGAACGGGCGGAGCGCGTGGCTATACGCCGTTCGGCATCGAGACTGCCAAGGACTCGCAATACCCGGACCTGAAGGAATTCTTCCACATCGGCAGGGAGTTGCCTGACCACTCCCGCTACCGGGAATTCATGGCGGCCAACCTATGGCCATCCGAAGTGCCAGGATTCCGCGAAGCCGGCTACGGCCTGTTCATGGCGCTCGACGCGCTCGGGTTGCGAGTGTTGTCCGCACTGGCGCTGCACATTGGCCTGCCGGCCGATTTCTTCGTCGAGCCGACCCGATTCGGCAACTCGATCCTGCGCCCAATCCACTATCCGCCCATCACTTCGCCGGATGTACCAAACGTGCGCGCCGGCGCACATGAGGACATCAACCTGATCACGCTGCTGGTCGGCGCCAGTGCGGCGGGGCTGGAGGTCAAGGCTCGCAACGGCGCGTGGGTGCCGTTCACGGCGGACGCCGATACCATCGTCGTCAACATCGGCGACATGCTGCAACGCCTGAGCAACCATGTGTACCCGTCGACTACGCATCGCGTGGTTAATCCACCGGGCGAAGCGGCCCGCCGCCCTCGCTATTCGACGCCGTATTTCCTGCACGCCAACCCCGATTACCTGATTCGCACCCTGCCTGAGTGCGTGAACTCGGACAATCCGGATCGCTATCCGGCCCCAATCACCGCCAACGATTACCTGATGCAACGCCTGCGCGAGATCAAGCTCGCCGTTTAGCACGCGCTTGCAAGATGAGTGCGCCGATCACCCGTCGTCGAGAGGGTCCTTGTTAGGTGAAGCCGGGGCAGAGCGCGGTCAAGATCACTCCCCGGTCGCGCACCTCCAGCGTCAGGCGCTCGCTGATACGAACCAGCCAGGCCGGCCGCAGCGGGGTCGGAGAGGTTGGCGCAGGTCGCCTCGCACGGCACCTGCAGGCGCAGTTCGATCGCCAGCTGGTCCAGCCTGTCCTGCCGCCGGGCGGTCAGCACCAGGGGCTTGCCGCGGCGCGCATACTCGCGTGCGATCGCGGCGCCGATGCCGCTTAGCGCGCCTGTTACCAGCGCGTAGTTGTCCGTGGCCGATGAGGCCATCGAATTTCCTGCTGAAAGTGCCATCGAATGTGCCGCGCGGAGGAAGGCTCGCGCTATCCTTCCTTCCTGCCCAGGGAGGATGAGTCATGCGCGAGCGGATCGTGGCCGGAAACTGGAAATTGCATGGCGATCGCGCTTTTGCGCGGCGCTTGCTCGATGAAGTGGCCCGGTCCCGACCCCAGGGCGTCACGGTGGCAATCTTCCCGCCGATGCCCTACCTGGGCGAAATGACCGAGCGCTATGTGCCGCTGGGCCTTGAATTCGGTGCCCAGGACGTGGACGTGAACGACCAGGGGGCCTACACCGGCGAAGTCTCTGCGCGGATGCTCGTCGACGTCGGCTGCCGCTTTGCCCTGGTGGGACACTCCGAGCGGCGCCATTTCCACGAAGAATCTTCCGAAGACGTGGCCAAGAAATTCATGGCCGCCAAGCAAGCCGGTCTGGTGCCGATTCTGTGCATTGGCGAGACCCTGCACCAGCGCGAGGCAGGCCAGACCCAATGGGCGATAGAGAAGCAATTGGCCCCGGTGCTGGCGGTGGGCGGGGCCAGGGCCTTCGACAAGGCGGTGCTGGCCTATGAGCCGGTCTGGGCAATCGGTACGGGCAGAACCGCTTCTCCGGCGCAGGCACAGGAGGTCCATGCGTTCATCCGTGGCGAACTCAGGGCCCTGGATGCTAATATTGCGGGCTCGCTGCCCATCCTGTACGGCGGCAGCGTCAAACCCGCCAACGCGGCCGAACTGTTTTCGCAGCCGGACGTGGATGGCGGCCTGATCGGGGGAGCGTCCCTGGTCGCCGAAGATTTCCTGGCCATCGCCGCGGCGGCGGCACGAAGATAAGAAAACATGATCCATACCTTGCTCAATGTCGTTTACGTCCTGATCGCGATCGCCATGATCGTGCTGATCCTGCTCCAGCGCGGAGCAGGGGCGCAGGCTGGTTCCGGATTTGGCGCTGGCGCGTCGGGCACCGTGTTCGGCGCGCGCGGATCAGCCAATTTCCTGTCCAGTTCAACCAAGTGGCTCGCCGCCCTGTTCTTCGGGCTGAGCTTGTTCATGGCCTGGCAGGCCAGTCGCGTGGCGACCCCGACGCCGGACAAGCCCGATCTCGGCGTAATGTCGGATCTGCCCGCAGCGGCAGACAAGCCGGCACCACCCGTGCAGGCGCCGCTTCCGTCGGTACCGGTCCAGACCCCGCCAGCGTCCGGTGAAATCGCACCCACGCAATCGCCGATCATTGCTCCGCCGGCTGAGCCGGCGGCAACGGATTCCGAGCAACCTGCCGCGGCTGCGCCGGCCGAGGACAGCAAGGGCGGTTGATCCGCTGGTACAATCTCCAAGCTTTCTCCGGCGACGGTGAAGGCCATGCCCAGATGGCGGAATTGGTAGACGCACTACCTTGAGGTGGTAGCGACTTAGGTCGTAGGGGTTCGAGTCCCCTTTTGGGCACCAATCTTTGAAATCGGCCGTCGCCCGTAGTTGGGGCGGCGGCGGAAACGCGCCTCGCGGCGCTGGCAATGGAGTCGTCATGCTGGACGAATATGTGCCGATCCTTCTGTTCCTCGCGGTCTCCACCGTAGTCGGCGTGGCGCTGCTCGTGCTGGGCAACCTGCTTGGCCCGCAACGCCCGGAGAGCGACAAGCTGTCTCCCTACGAATGCGGCTTCGAGGCATTCGAGGACGCGCACATGCAGTTCGACGTGCGCTACTACCTGATCGCCATCCTGTTCATCGCCTTCGATCTCGAAATCGCGTTCGTGTTTCCGTGGGCGGTCATCTTCCGCAGCCTCGGCATCGTCGGCCTGGTCGAGATGGGAATCTTCCTTGGACTGCTGGTCCTCGGCTTCGTCTACGCCTGGAAGAAGGGAGCGCTCGAGTGGGAGTGATGCAGGGCCTGTCCGATGCGATGCACAACCCGGTTCCGATCGCGACCGTGGACGACATCCTGCGCCCGGGTGGCGACAACCCCCTGGTCGAGCGCGGATTCGCGACTACTAGCATCGATACCCTGGTCAATTGGGCGCGCACCGGCTCGATGTGGCCGGTGACGTTCGGCCTGGCCTGCTGCGCCGTGGAAATGATGCATGCTGGCGCCTCGCGACTGGACCTGGATCGCTACGGTGTCGTGTTTCGTCCCTCGCCGCGGCAGGCCGACGTCATGATCGTCGCTGGCACCCTGGTCAACAAGATGGCACCGGCGCTACGCAAGGTCTATGACCAGATGCCCGATCCCAAGTGGGTTATCTCGATGGGCAGCTGCGCCAACGGCGGTGGTTATTCCCATTATTCCTACGCGGTGGTACGCGGTTGCGATCGCATCGTGCCCGTGGACATCTACGTGCCCGGCTGTCCGCCGACGGCCGAAGCACTGATCTACGGCATCCTGCAGCTGATGAAGAAAATCCGTCGCACCAACACCATTGCGCGCTGAGCCATGCCCGAACCGACCTTGAGTTTCGCCGATCGTTTGAAATCCCGCTTCGGCGACCGCGCGCTGGCCGTCGTCGAAGCGCATGGTGAAACGACGCTGGAAGTCGCGCCAGAGCACTGGGCCGATGTGATCGCGCTGCTGCGCGACGACGCCGACTTTCGATTCGAGCAATTGATGGATGTCTGCGGGGTGGACTACCTCAGCTACGGCGAAGACGAATGGAATACCGAGGACGTGAGCTCCGAGGGCTTCTCGCGCGGCGTTGACGGATTGGGGCCAGGCCGCTTCGAGTGGGCGAACCGGCCGACCGGCCGTGGCCCCGAGCGCCGCTTCGCCGTGGTGGCGCATCTGCTCTCGGTGCACAACAACAGGCGGATCAGGGTTCGTTGTTTTGCGTTGGATAATAGTTTGCCGGTCGTTCCATCGCTGGTGGAATTGTTCCCGGTGGCGAATTGGTTCGAGCGCGAGGCGTTCGACCTGTTCGGCATCATCTTCGAGGGCCACCCCGACCTTCGCCGGATCCTGACCGACTATGGCTTCGTCGGGCATCCGTTTCGCAAGGATTTCCCGCTGATCGGCAATGTCGAGGTGCGTTACGACGCTGAGAAGAAGCGCGTGGTTTACGAGGCGGTGAGCATCGAGCCGCGGGTGACCGTGCCGCGCGTCATTCGCGAGGATTCGCGCTGGCAGCAGTCGGCCGCCGAGCAACCGCAGGTGAAAAAATGAGCGGCCCCGAAATCCGGAATTACACGCTGAACTTCGGCCCGCAGCATCCGGCCGCGCACGGCGTGCTGCGCCTGGTTCTGGAAATGGATGGCGAGGTGGTGCAGCGCGCCGACCCGCATATCGGGCTGTTGCATCGCGGCACCGAAAAACTCGCCGAGTCGAAGCCGTACAACCAGTCCATCGGTTACATGGACCGCCTCGATTACGTTTCGATGATGTGCAACGAGCATGCCTACGTGCGCGCCATCGAAGGCCTGATCGGCCTCGGTGTTCCGGAGCGGGCGCAGTACATCCGCACCATGTTCGACGAGATCACCCGCATCCTCAATCACTTGATGTGGATTGGTTCCAGTGGCCTCGATCTCGGCGCGATGGCGGTGTTCCTTTACGCTTTCCGCGAGCGCGAGGAGTTGATGGATTGCTACGAGGCGGTGTCCGGCGCGCGCATGCATGCAACCTATTATCGTCCGGGTGGCGTCTATCGCGACCTGCCGGAGCGCATGCCGCAGTACCGGGAGTCGCCGTGGCGCAAGGGCAACGAGCTCAAGCGCCTCAACGAGTCGCGCGAAGGATCGCTGCTGGACTTCCTGGAGGCGTTCACCAACGACTTCCCGCAGCGCGTCGACGAGTACGAAACCCTGCTCACCGACAATCGAATTTGGAAGCAGCGCACCGTGGGCATCGGCGTGGTGCCGCCAGAGATGGCGCTCGCGTGGGGCATGAGTGGCCCGATGCTGCGCGGCTCGGGCGTTGCCTGGGACCTGCGCAAGAAACAGCCGTACGCCGCCTACGACAAGGTCGACTTCGACATCCCGGTCGGCGTGAAGGGCGATTGCTACGACCGCTACCTGGTCCGCGTCGAGGAAATGCGCCAGTCCAACCGCATCATCAAGCAATGCATCGACTGGCTGCGGCGCAATCCCGGTCCGGTGATGGCGCGCAACTTCAAGGTGTCGCCGCCCTCCCGCGAGGAGATGAAGGACGACATGGAAGCGCTGATCCATCACTTCAAGCTGTTCACCGAGGGCTATTCGGTGCCGGCTGGCGAGATCTATGCCGCGGTCGAGGCGCCCAAGGGCGAGTTTGGCGTGTACATGGTCTCCGATGGCGCCAACAAGCCGTTCCGGCTGAAGCTGCGCGCGCCCGGTTTCGCCCACCTGTCGTCAATGGACGCGATCGTGCGCGGCCACATGCTGCCGGACGTGGTGGCGATGATCGGCACCTACGACATAGTCTTCGGCGAGATCGACCGATGAACAAGGGATTCTGGAAGTAAGCGCATGAAAGCAACCGGCAACTTCGCGGCCTGCCAGGACGTCGACCCGATGGTCGCGCTGAGCCCGGTCACCCGCACGCACATCGACGCCTGGGTGGCGCGGTTCCCGCCCGATCGCAAGCGTTCTGCCGTGATCCAGGCTTTGATGGCGGCACAGGAACAGAACGGTGGCTGGCTCACCGACGAGTTGATGGCAGCCGTCGCCAAGTACCTCGGGCTGCCGCCGGTCTGGGCCTACGAAGTGGCCACGTTTTATTCCATGTTCGATCTGAAGCCGGTCGGCAAGCACAAGGTGGCGATCTGCACCAACATCAGTTGCTGGCTCAATGGCGCCGAAGCCCTGGTCGAGCACGCCGAACGCAAGCTCGGTTGCAAGCATGGCGGCACCAGCCCGGATGGACGGATCACCTTGAAGGTTGAAGAAGAGTGCCTGGCCGCCTGCGCCGGCGCTCCGATGATGGTGGTTGACGGCCATTACCACGAGCGCCTGACGCCAGCCAAGATCGACGAAATCTTCGACGGACTGAGCTGAGGATCCCATGGCACATCACCCATCCCACGGCCCCGTCGGTCCAGCCCCGCAGGAACACAGCGTGGTCTACACGACGCTGCATTACGACAAGCCGTGGTCGTACGAGAACTACCTGAAAACCGGCGGCTACGCCGCGCTGCGCAAGATCCTCGCCGAGAAGATGCCGCAGGAGCAGGTGATCGAGATGGTCAAGCAGTCCGGCCTTCGCGGTCGCGGTGGCGCCGGCTTCCCGACCGGACTGAAGTGGAGCTTCATGCCGCGCAGCGCGCCCGGCCAGAAATACATCCTGTGCAATTCCGACGAATCCGAGCCGGGCACCTGCAAGGACCGCGACATCCTGCGCTACAACCCGCATTCGGTAATCGAGGGCATGGCCATCGCCTGCTACGCCACCGGCTGCACGGTTGCCTACAACTACATGCGCGGCGAATTCCACCACGAGCCCTACGAGCATTTCGAGGAAGCGTTGAAGGACGCATACGCGAACGGTTGGCTGGGCAAGGACGTGCAGGGTTCGGGCGTGGATATCGACATGTATTCCGCGCTCGGCGCCGGTGCCTACATCTGCGGCGAAGAGACCGCGATGATGGAGTCGCTGGAAGGCAAGAAGGGGCAACCTCGCTACAAGCCGCCGTTCCCGGCCAACTATGGCCTGTACGGTCGGCCGACCACGATCAACAACACCGAGACCTACGCGTCGGTGCCGGCGATCATCCGCAACGGCGGCGAATGGTTCCTCAACCTGGGAAAACCCAACAACGGCGGTCCGAAAATCTTCTCGGTGTCTGGCCACGTCAACAACCCCGGGAATTTCGAAGTGCGACTCGGCACCTCGTTCGCCGACCTGCTCGAACTCGCCGGCGGCGTGCGCAACGGCCACAAGCTCAAGGCAGTGATCCCGGGCGGCTCCTCGATGCCGGTATTGCCGGCCGACATCATGATGGCCTGCACGATGGACTACGACTCGATCCAGAAAGCCGGCTCCGGCCTGGGCTCGGGCGCGGTGATCGTGATGGACGAGACCACCTGCATGGTCCGCGCCTGCCGTCGCATCGCGCGCTTTTACTACGCCGAGAGTTGCGGACAGTGCACGCCGTGCCGCGAAGGCACCGGCTGGATGTATCGGGTGCTGTCCCGCATCGTCGAAGGCCGGGCCACGATGGATGACCTGCACATGCTCAAGTCCGCGGCCGGCCAGATCGAAGGCCACACCATCTGCGCGTTCGGCGAAGCCGCGGCATGGCCCGTGCAGGGAATGTTGCGGCATTACTGGCACGAGTTCGAGTTCGCGATCCTCAACAAGCGCTTCCTGGTGGACGAGCCGCCGCCGGCCACGACGCCCGTGGAGCAGGCCGCATGAGCGCCGCGCCGACCACCCCGACCACCGCGCCGGACCTGGTGAACATCGAGATCAACGGCGTCGCCATGCAGGCGACGAAGGGCTCGATGATCATCCATGCCTCGGACAAGGCGGGTATCCCGATTCCGCGTTTCTGCTACCACGAGAAGTTGCCGATCGCGGCAAACTGCCGCATGTGCCTGGTGGACGTCGAGAAGATGCCCAAGCCCGCGCCAGCCTGCGCCACGCCGGTGATGGAAGGCATGAAGGTCTACACGCAGACGCGGCGCGCACTGGATGCGCAGCGCAACGTAATGGAATTCCTTCTGGTCAACCATCCGCTCGATTGCCCGATCTGTGACCAAGGCGGTGAGTGCGAACTCCAAGATGTATCGATGGGTTATGGCCGCTCGATATCGAGGTATGTCGACCGCAAGCGTGTCGTAGCCGACGAGGACATGGGCCCGCTGGTTGCCACCGACATGACTCGCTGCATCCAGTGCACGCGATGCGTCCGCTTCACCGCGGATATTGCCGGCACCTATGAACTCGGCGGCATGAGCCGCGGCGAGAACCTGCAGATCGGAACCTACGACGGCAAGCCGCTGATGACCGAACTGTCAGGCAACGTCATCGACGTCTGCCCGGTCGGCGCGCTGACCAATAAGGTATTCCGCTATCGCGCCCGCGCCTGGGAGCTGGTTGCCCGCGATTCGTTCGGTTATCACGACGCGCTCGGCTCCAACCTGCACCTGCACATCCATCGTGGCGAAGTCGTGCGCAGCGTGCCGCGCGACAACGAAGCGATCAACGAATGCTGGCTCTCGGATCGCGATCGCTATTCGCACCAGGGCCTGTACGCCGCTGACCGCGCCTTGCGTCCGATGCTCAAGGAAAACGGGCAGTGGCGCGAAACCGGATGGGAAGAGGCTTTGCCCCTCGCAGCCGGAATCATCCGCGAAGCAGAAGCGGCCCGTTTGAGCGTGCTGGCGCATCCGGCGACGTCGAATGAAGAGGGCATCCTGCTCGCCGCGATGGCGCGCGCGCTCGGTACCCAGAACATCGACCACCGCATTGGCAGCCTGGATTTCGCCGATTCCGCCGTGGCCGAAGTGTTCGAGATGCCTTCGGCGGCAATGGAGCGCGCTGCAACGATCATCCTGGTTGGCTGCAACATCCGCCACGAGTTGCCGCTGGTCCACCAGCGCCTGCTGAAGGCGAGCAAGCATGGCGCAAAGATATTTGCGATCAATCCGGTGGACTTCGAGTTTGCCTTCGGCCTGGCCGGCCTGCAGTTGGTGCGGCCCTCGGAGCTGGCCGGCGCGCTAGCCGCGGTCGCGCAGGCCGCTGGCGCCAGCTTGCCGGCAGGACTCACCGCCGCCTCGCGAGCAGACGCCTCGGCGATCGTAGATGCCCTGCGGGCTGCCGCGGGCGAAGCAGTCATTGTCCTTGGCGAGATCGCGGAACAGCATGCGAGCGCATCGCACATCCGTGCCGCCGCGCGCGCGCTGGCCAAGGCGACTGGCGCCAAGGTCAACCGGATCCCGCAAGGCGCCAACGCGGTCGGACTCGCGCAGAGCGGTGTGGTTCCGGGCAGTGCCGGCAAGAACGCGGTCGAGATGCTCGCCCAGCCCGCACAGACCTTCCTCTTGTTTGGCATCGAGCCGCAATACGATTTCATTGATGCCACCGCAGCCACGCGGGCCCTTGGCGAGAGCCGCGTGGTCGCCTTCGCGGCATTCGCATCCGAGCACCTCAAGGCAGTCGCCGACGTGATCCTACCGATCGGGCTGCTGCCGGAAATAGAGGCTAGCTTCAGCAACCTCGACGGCATCGTCCAGACCAGCGTTCCCGGTGGCAAGCTGCCTGGCGAGGCGCGTTCCGGCTGGCGCGTGCTTCGTGCCCTGATCGAGACGATGGCTCTGCCCGGTTTTGACTTTACCGACATCGCCGGCCTGCGCGCCCGCGCCCGCGAGGGCGCAGCACTTTCCGGCACGGGCCTGTCGCCGGTGCAGGCCGGGTCGACGGGGCTGGAGCGGATAGTGAGTTCGCCGATCTATCGGACCGACGCCGTGCTGCGCCGCGCTCCCGCGCTGAACGCACATCCGCTGACGGTCGGCCCGCGCGTATCCATGCACCCGCAGGATGCCGCTTCGCGCGGACTGACCGAGGGAATGATGGCCCGTGTCGGCGACGGCAACGGCGTCGCCGCCCTGCCAGTCGTGATTTCGGTGCGGGTTGCGCCGGGGTCTGTCTGGATCGAACGCGCTTATGAAGCCACTGCGCCGCTGTCGCCCAGCGTCGCCCTCGAAGTCATCGGAGCCTGAGCGTGTTCGAACCAGTTCGCGCTTTCTTCCTGGAAT
>JANPDF010000070.1:0-4947 GCA_031431355.1 Gammaproteobacteria bacterium | reverse complement strand
GCAGTCTCCCGGAGGATCGACCCGGAATCATCCCACGGCCAATCGACAACTTGCCGTCAGCATTCCGTCGCCCATCTTCCGGCGCGTCGGCCCCGAGGTCAAACTGCTGCCGCTGCGACGCGGCCAGGCCGCGTTCTGCTTCCGACGGAGCGTGTTGACGAATAGCAGTACAAGGTGGTTAAAATCCTTGACACTCGACCCATCCGTCCAGGAGCCACCGCGATGTCTACGCTCGTCAAGCAACCGGCCATGCGGCCGCTAGTACTGATCGGGGCGATCGCCCTGGGCCTATCCGCTTGCAACCGCCAGGAGGAAGCAGCACCCGCTGGCGCCGCCACGCCCGCCACGCCCGCCGTGACGGCGGCCGCGCCGGTGCTGGAAGGACAGCTCAACATCATCGCCTGGCCCGGTTACATCGAGCGCGGCGAGAGCGACAAGTCCTATGACTGGGTCAGCGAGTTCGAGAAGAACACCGCCTGCAAGGTCAACATCAAGACCGCCGGTAGCTCCGACGAGATGGTGACGCTGATGACCCAGGGCGGCTATGACCTGGTCACTGCCTCGGGTGACGCATCGCTTCGCCTGGTCGCCGGCGGCAAGGTGCAGGCGATCGACACCAAGCGCATTCCCTCGTACGCCAGCGTCGATCCGCGCCTGCAGGACGCCCCCTGGCATACCGTCGAGGGCAAGCACTACGGCGTTCCCTACCAATGGGGGCCGAACGTGCTGATGTACAACTCGAACGTGTTCAAGGCCGCGCCGGCCAGCTGGTCGGTGGTGTTCGAGGAACAGAAGCTGCCCGACGGCAAGTCGAACAAGGGCCGCGTGCAGGCCTTCGACGGCCCGATCTACCTGGCCGATGCCGCGGTCTACCTGATGGCCAAGCGGCCGGAGCTTGGCATCACCGATCCCTACGAATTGAACGAAGCGCAATACGCCGCCGTGCTCGACCTGCTGCGCAAGCAAAAGCCGCTGGTGCATCGCTATTGGCACGACGCCACCATACAGATGGGCGATTTCAAGAACGAAGGCGTGGTCGCATCGGGCTCCTGGCCCTACCAGGTCAACGGGCTGCAGGCCGACAAGCAGCCGATCGCTTCGGTGATCCCGGCCGAAGGTGCCACTGGCTGGTCCGATACCACGATGATGCACGCGCAGGCCGCGCATCCGAACTGCGCCTATGCGTGGATGGAATGGTCGATCAACCCGAAGGTGCAGGGCGACGTCGCCGCCTGGTTCGGCTCGCTGCCCGCGGTGCCGGCCGCCTGCAAGGACAACGCCCTGTTGGGCGCCGAAGGCTGCACCACCAATGGCATGGAGAATTTCGACCGCATCCATTTCTGGAAGACGCCCGAAGCGCGCTGCGGACAGAACCAGTGCGTGCCCTACAGCCGCTGGACCCAGGACTTCATCGCGATCATGGGTGGCTGAGCGGTAGCGTCGCGGCGTCGCTGCCGTGACAGTCGCCGCAGTCGAATTCGTCGGCGTCTCGCGCCGCTACGGCGCGGTGCGCGCCGTCGACGATGTCTCGCTGGCTGTCTCCGAGGGCGAATTCTTTTCCATGCTCGGGCCATCGGGATCGGGCAAGACCAGCTGCCTGCGCCTGATCGCCGGTTTCGACGTGCCGGACGCGGGTTCGTTGCGCATCCATGGCGTCGACGTCGCCGGCAAGCCGCCGTATGCGCGCGACGTCAACACGGTATTCCAGGACTACGCGCTGTTCCCGCACATGAACGTGCTCGACAACGTCGGCTACGGGCTGATGGTCAAGGGCGTCGCCAGCGCCGAGCGCCGGCAACGCAGCAACGAGGCGCTGGCCATGGTGGCGCTTCAGGAGCTCGGCCAGCGCAAGCCCTCGCAATTGTCCGGCGGCCAGCGCCAACGCGTTGCCCTGGCGCGTGCCCTGGTGAACCGCCCGCGCGTGCTGTTGCTCGACGAACCGCTCGGCGCCCTCGACCTGAAGCTGCGCGAGCAGATGCAGGGCGAGCTCAAGACCCTGCAGCGCAAGCTCGGGATCACCTTCGTCTACGTCACCCACGACCAGGGTGAAGCCTTGTCGATGTCCGACCGCGTCGCGGTGTTCCGGCATGGCCGGATCGAGCAGGTAGACACGCCTCGGGTCTTGTACACGCGACCGGAGACCGCGTTCGTCGCCAGTTTTGTCGGTGGTTCCAACGTGATTGACGGCAGCCGCTTCGCAGGCGCGAGTGCCGGAATTTCCTATTCACTGCGTCCAGAGCACGTGCGGCTGGAGGCAGTCGAGTCGGCCGACGGCAGCCGCATCCAGGTCGCGGCGCGGGTGGAAGATGTCCAGTACCACGGCTCCAGCAGCCGCGTGCTGCTCGTGCTCGAGGACGGCTCGCGCCTGCTGGCTAGCCTGGCCAACGCCGGCGACGATTCGGCATCGCCCGTCATCGGGGATGCCATCCGGGCCTCGTGGGCAGCGGAGTCGATGGTGCCCTTGCGCAATTCGCCGGCATGAACGCCAACGCCGCCTACCTGCGGTCTCCGCTGCCGGTGCTCGCCGGGTTGTTGCATCGTCGTGGCGCGCTGCTGCTGGCGCTCCTGCTGGGGCCGCCGCTGTTGTGGATGTGCGTGATCTACCTGGGCTCGTTGCTGGCTTTGCTGTGGCAAGGTTTCCATGGCTTCGACGAATACTCGATGCAGGTGTTGCCGACGCTGACCCTTCGCAACTACCAGCTGATCCTGGCGCAGGCAAACCTGGCGATCGTGTTGCGCACACTGGCGATGGCCTGCGCGGTGACGCTGGGCGCGGCGATCATCGCCTTCCCGATCGCCTATTACATGTCGCGCTACGCGAGCGCGCGCGTGAAGGCTTTTTTCTACATCGGCGTGATGCTGCCGATGTGGGCGAGCTACATCGTCAAGGCCTACAGCTGGTCGGTGATTCTGGCCAAGGGCGGGATTGTTTCCTGGATGCTGGCGAAACTGCACCTGGGCTGGGCGTTGGAATTGGCATTGAGCGTTCCCGGCGTCGGCGGGGCGACGCTTTCGACCTCCAACCTCGGCCGTTTTTTGGTGTTCACCTATATCTGGTTGCCGTTCATGGTGCTGCCGATCCAGGCGGCACTCGAACGGGTGCCTGCCAGCCTCGTGCAGGCGTCGATGGACCTCGGTGCGCGCAATCTCCAGACCTTCCGCCACGTGATCTGGCCGCTGGCCTTCCCTGGCGTCGTGGCCGGTTCGATCTTCACTTTCTCGTTGACGCTGGGCGACTACATCATCCCGACCCTGGTCGGTCCGTCCGGCTTGTTCCTGGGTACCTATGTGTACGTGCAACAAGGCGCGATCGGCAACATTCCGATGGCGGCGGCCTTCACCGTGGTCCCGATCGTGCTGGTGGCGATCTACCTGTCCGTGGCCCGTCGCCTGGGAGCGTTCGATGCGCTCTGACCGGGCCGGCCTGCCGCTGCGCGTCGCCGCCTGGGGCGGCTTGCTGTTCATGCACCTGCCTATCCTGGTGATCGTCCTCTACGCCTTCAACACCGAACGCTCGGCCTACAGTTTTCCCCTCCAGGGATTCACCTTGCAGTGGTTCGCCGAGGCCTGGGCGCGTCAGGACTTGCGGGACGCCATCTGGCTTTCACTGCGAATCGCCGCATCGGCCACAGCGCTTGCGCTTGTGCTCGGCACGCTGGCCGCCGCCGCACTGTATCGGCGCACCTTCTTCGGCAGCCACGCGGTCACGCTGTTGCTGGTCCTGCCCATCGCGCTGCCCGGCATCGTTACCGGAATCGCGCTGCTGTCCGCCTTCAAGCTGGCCGGATTGCAGCCGGGCCTGCTGACGATCGTCGTCGGCCACGCCACCTTTTGCATCGTGGTCGTCTACAACAATGTCATCGCGCGCTTCCGGCGCAGCTCGCCGTCGCTGGTCGAGGCGTCGATGGACCTGGGGGCGGATCCCTTCCAGACCTTCCGCTATGTGGTGTTGCCGAACATCGCCACGGCCCTGCTCGCCGGCGGCATGCTCGCTTTCGCGCTGAGCTTCGACGAGATCATCGTCACCACGTTCACCGCAGGCACCCAGCGGACCTTGCCGATCTGGCTGCTCAACCAGCTCGGCAAGCCGCGCGATACGCCGATCACCAATGTGGTGGCGATGATGGTGATGCTGGCGACGATGCCGCCGATCCTCGGCGCCTATTACCTGACCCGCGACACCGACCAGGTCGCGGGCAGCGGCAAATGACCTAAGCAGGGAGAAGCCAATGCAGACCCGGATGATGATCGATGGACAGTTGCAGGCCGGCGAGGGGCAGTTGTTGCCCGTCATCGATCCGGCGAGCGGGAACGAGCTGTGCCGCATCGCCGAAGCGGGCCCCGGGCAAGTGCTGGCGGCCGTCGCGGCAGCGGATCGCGCCTTGCCGAATTGGGCGCGAACGGCGCCGAAGGATCGCGCCTCGGTATTGCTGAAGATCGCCGACCGGGTCGAGGAACACGCCGACGAACTGGCGCGGCTGGAATCGGACAACTGCGGCAAGCCTTTCCAGGCAGCCCTCAACGACGAGATACCCGGCATCGCCGACGTGTTCCGCTTCTTCGCCGGCGCGGCGCGCTGCCTGGGTGGTTCGGCCGCAGCCGAATACCTGCCCGGGCACACGTCGATGATCCGGCGTGACCCGGTCGGCGTGATCGCCTCGATCACGCCCTGGAACTACCCGTTGATGATGGCCGCGTGGAAAATGGCGCCGGCGCTGGCCGCGGGCAATACCCTGGTGCTCAAGCCCTCGGAGATCACGCCGCTGACGTCCTTGCGATTCTTCGAGCTGATCGCGGACCTGTTGCCCGAGGGCGTCGCCAACATCGTCTTCGGTCGCGGCGAGCAGGTCGGCCAACCCCTCGTTTCTGCCGACCCGGTGCGCATGATTTCCCTGACCGGCTCGATCGCCACGGGCCAGAAAATGCTGGAAGTCGCGGCCAGGACAT
>JANPDF010000069.1:0-2389 GCA_031431355.1 Gammaproteobacteria bacterium | reverse complement strand
CGCAGGCCGGGGCATCGAAGGCCTTGACGCATTCGAGCGCGGCGTCGGCGTCGGCGAGGTTGTTGAAGCTCAGTTCCTTGCCCTGCACGAAGCGCGCGGTGGCGACGATGCCGGTGCCGGCGTCGCGTTCCAGGTAAAGGGCGCCCCGCTGGTGCGGGTTCTCGCCGTAGCGCAGCGGCGTTGCCAATTGCAGCGACAGTGTCAGAGAAGTCGGCCACGCCGCGGGCGCCTGCGGATCGGCCACCCGCGCCGACAGCCACTGACTGACCTGGCCGTCGTAGGCGCTGGTGTGCGCGTAGGCGGCCGCGGCGAATCCGCGCCGCTGCGCTTGGCTGGTGCCACCAAGTCGCAGTGCTTCGAGCAGCGCCGGATACTGCGCGGGATCCACAACTACGCAAGTGCGTGCATGGTTCTTGGCGGCAGCGCGCAACATGGCTGGGCCGCCGATGTCGATGTTCTCGATCGCGTCCTCGTAGCTGCAACCCGGGCGAGCCACCGTCGCGGCGAACGGGTACAGGTTGACCACCAGCAGGTCGATCGGCGCGATGCCATGCTCGGCCATTACCGCATCGTCGGTGCCGGCGCGGCCAAGCAGGCCGCCGTGTATGGCCGGATGCAGGGTCTTGACCCGTCCGTCCATGATTTCCGGGAAGCCGGTCAGCTCGGACACCTCGCGCACCGCGATGCCGGCGTCGCGCAGGGCCTTGGCGCTGCCCCCGGTTGAGACCAGTTCGACCCCGAGCGCAGCCAGCTCGCGGGCCAGTTCGACCAGGCCGGTCTTGTCGGAAACGGAAAGCAGCGCCCGGCGAACCGGATGGCGGTCGGAAGACATGGAAGTTCCCAGGAAACGAGGCGCGGATTATACCGCCCCGCCGGCATTCAGCTGATGCCGTAGGCCTTCAGTTTCTTGCGCAGCGTGGCGCGATTGAGCCCCAGCGTGGCTGCCGCGCGGCTCTGGTTGCCGTCGCAGTGACGCATCACCTCGACAAGCATCGGCACTTCGATCTCGCGCAGCACGATATCGTAGAGTTCATGCGAATCGCATTCGCCCAGGTCCAGCAGGTACCGGCGCACGGCCTTGGCCACGTACTCGCGCAACGCGGGCTGCGGATGCGAGATGGGCGCCGGTTCGACGCGCAGGGCATGCAGTGCATTCACGGGGCAGGAAACTCCAGGTAGGCGATCCGCGTCCTGGCAACGCTCCTGCGTTCGCTCGCGGCATCCGTGCCGTGAATCCGGGTCACCTTTCGGCGGAAGGGCAGTCTACATTCACTGCCCGCTGGACGCCACGGCTTTTGCACGAAAACATCGTCGCCGTGACTGTCATCATGCAATCGTGTGACGCACTGGACAGAAATTTCAGCGGAACTCGAATCCGAACGCCACGGCGCGCTTGCCCGGATCGACGACTTCCAGCGTGATCGTTGCCGATTGGCCCGGTCCGATGCGAGAAGTCGCCGGATCGCCGCCGAGGTACTCGCGGGGCGAGAACCGGCGCATGCCCAGCGCGTCTCCATCGAGGTTGGCCAGCGATAACTGCAGCTGCGGCCAGGCCTGCGCGAACGCGGCGTCGTTGCGGAAGGTCGCCGTCACCATCAACACGCCCGATGCCGACGGGTGCGGGCGGATTTCGCGCGAGATGATGTGCAAGGCGCCGGGTTCGCGCCACGCGGGCACCGCGCAGCCGAGCACGCCGCACAGCGCGACGATTTGCGGACGCCAGCTGCGGTCGGCGGCCAGTCGGTCTCGATCGGCAATCGCCACCTGCAGCACGAGGCTGGCGCAGAGTACCGGCACGAACAGCCAGAGCCAGCGGCGGGCGCCTGCCGCTGGCGGCTTTTCCGTGGGGCGCGCGAACTCCGGCGACTTCGGACTGGGCGGCACGACGTCCGCGGGAGTGAAAGCGGGCACGTTCATGGATCCACGCTGCGCCGGCCGGTGATGCGCATCCAGTCATCGCGCTGGCTGGCCTGCAGCTGCTCGAACCACGGCGCGTAACGGGCAAGCAGTTCCACTTCCTGACCCCGGAGGATTCCGGACAAGGCGATCACGCCGCCTGGCGCGACCCGCGCCGCCAGCAATACCGCCAACTGGTCCAGCGCCACGGCAAGGATATTGGCGACGACCACCGGATAGCGCCGCACCGCTTCCTCCTCCGGCGCGTACACACGCAGTTGCGTGCCGACGCCGTTGCGCTCGGCATTGTCCTCGCTGGCGAGGCGCGCCTGCGGATCGTTGTCCACGCCAACGGCGGAGCGCGCGCCGAGCTTCAGCGCCGCCAGCGCCAGGATGCCGGAGCCGCAGCCGAAATCGAGCACGTCCTTGCCTTGCAAGTCCAGCGAGTCCAGCCACTCCAGGCACAAAGCCGTGGTCGGGTGCGTGCCAGAAC
>JANPDF010000068.1:0-2511 GCA_031431355.1 Gammaproteobacteria bacterium | reverse complement strand
GTTCCCCGCCTTCCGAGCTATGATCATTTTGTGACCGCTGTCACAGCATCAGGACCGCCCGGGTTCATCATTCAACTCGAGGCCCGACTCAGTTTTCAGGGGAATTCGAAATGAAGCGCGCGTCCACGCCCACCCGATGCCTTGTCGCCGCGATCGCAGTCGGCCTGTCCGCCTCCGCTGCCGAAGCGGCGACCCGCACTGACCTGCACCGCACCGATCTGGCCCAGGCCAATCATCAGTACCGGCTGGCCACCCAGGGCGCGGGCGCCGCGGCCGGCACCAGCGAGCGCCATGCCGAGTTGCTCGGGCTCGATGCCGAATCCCGCCTGGAGGTGATCAACCACCGGCAGGATCGCGAAGGCACGCACTACTACCGTTACCAGCAGACCTTTCGCGGTGTGCCGATCTTCGGCGAGCAAGTGATCGTCAGCGAAGGTCGCGGCATGGTCCGCAACCTGTTTGGCCGCACGGTCTCGGGCCTGGCGGCTGAGTTGCCGCTCAATGCGTCGCGCATCGGCAGCAGCCGCGCGCTGGCACTGGGCAAGGCCGCTGCGCTCGGCGACGGCCAGGCGGCGCTACGGATCGAGCGCGAGTCCGCCCGGCAGATGATCTACGTCGGCGACGACAGCCGCGCGCGTATGGCCTATGTGGTCAGCTTCTTCGCCGACAAGCCCGGCGGCGGCGCGCCGACCCGGCCGTTCGTGATCGTGGATGCCGGCAGCGGCAAGGTGCTCAAGCAATGGGAAGGTCTCACCCATGACCTGATCGCCACCGGTCCCGGCGGCAACACCAAGACCGGCGAGTACGAGTACGGCACCACTTTCGGCTTCAACGACGTTGCCAGCGATGCCGGCACCTGCACGATGAACAATGCCAACGTGAAGACCGTTAACCTCAACCACGGCACCAGCGGCTCGACGGCGTTCTCGTTCGCCTGCGTGCGCAATACCGTCAAGACGATCAACGGCGCCTTCTCGCCGCTCAACGACGCGCATTATTTCGGCAAGGTCGTGTACGACATGTACAACGATTACGTCGGTGTTCCGCCGCTGACCTTCCAGCTGACCATGCGCGTGCACTACAGCAACAATTACCAGAATGCGTTCTGGGATGGTTCTGCGATGACCTTCGGCGACGGTGGCAGCACCTTCTATCCGCTGGTGAGCCTGGACGTTTCCTCACACGAGGTGTCGCACGGATTCACCGAGCAGAACTCGGGCCTGATCTATTCCGGCATGTCCGGCGGCATCAACGAGGCGTTCTCGGACATCGCCGGCGAGGCCGCCGAGTTCTTCATGCACAACACCAATGACTTCCTGGTCGGCGCCCAGATCTTCAAGGGCAGCGGCGCACTGCGCTACATGAACAATCCGCCGCAGGACGGGTCGTCGATCGACAATGCCGCCAACTTCAATAGCAACATGGACGTGCACTATTCGTCCGGCGTCTACAACAAGGCGTTCTACCTATTGGCGCTCAAGCCCGGCTGGAGCACGAAGCAGGCGTTCCAGGTGTTCGCCCGCGCCAACCAGCTGTACTGGACGCCGAGCGTGGGCTTCAACCAGGGCGCCTGCGGCGTGGAAACGGCCGCAACCGACCTTGCATTCACCACGGCCGATGTCACCGCTGCGTTCACCGCGGTCGGGGTGACCTGCGGCGATCCGGATGGTGGTGGCGGTACCGACGTGGACGGCGGCCCGCTGAGCAACGGCGTGGCCAAGACCGGCATTTCTGCGACCACCGGTAATTCGGTGATCTATCAGATGGCGGTGCCTTCCGGTGCCAGCAACCTGACCTTCGCGATGGCCGGCGGCATCGGCGATGCCGACATGTACGTGAAGTTCGGCAGCCCGCCCACCGACTCGTCCTACGACTGCCGTCCGTACACCGGCGGCAACGCCGAGACTTGCAACATGCCTACTGCGCAGGTCGGCACCTACCACGTGCGCCTGAGAGCCTATTCCAGCTACTCCGGCGTGAGCCTGACCGGCAGCTACAGCACCGGCGGCGGTGGCGGGGGCACGCAGGTCTATACCAACTCGACGCCGGTCAACATCCCCGACCGCAAAATGATCACCAGCACGATCTCGGTCGGTGGCCGCAGCGGAAACGCCCCGACTACGAGCAAGGTGGGGGTCAACATCACCCATCCCAACCGTGGCGACCTGCGCATCGTCCTGATAGCCCCGGACGGCAGCCAGTACGTGCTCAAGGCAGCCGCCAGCAGCGACACCGCCGACAACGTGATCGCGACCTACACGGTGAACCTGGGCTGCGAGGCGCTCAACGGCAACTGGAAGCTCCAGGTAACCGACACCATCCGCAGGAACACTGGCAAGCTCAACAGCTGGAGCCTGGAGTTCTGACGCATTATTCAAGTGAAGCAAAGCCCCGGCAATCGCCGGGGCTTTTTTTTGGTTCTGCATGGAAGTTCGTGGAGCCAAGCGTGAGCGGGGTCGCGAAGGGGCGGCTGTCGGCTCCCATTTTTAGTCGCCGCCCGATACCGGCTTG
>JANPDF010000067.1:0-12157 GCA_031431355.1 Gammaproteobacteria bacterium | reverse complement strand
CCCACCCCCTCGCGGGTTGGCTGTTTTTCTACACCGCGGGGTTTTGTTGTGGGGGGGGGGTTTTTTTTTAATTTTTCCCCCCGGGCTGGGGGGGCGCCAAAAAAACTGCGCCCCCCCCCCCCCCCCCCTTCGCGACCGCGCTCACGCTTGGTTCCCCGGACTTCCGTGTAGAACCAAAAAAAGCCCCGCCGAAGCGGGGCTTTTTTCACTTCCGTTCGCCTGGCTCAAGCAAGCAGCGGGATCAGCAGCAACGCGACGATGTTGATGATCTTGATCAGCGGGTTGATCGCCGGACCAGCGGTGTCCTTGTAGGGATCGCACACGGTGTCGCCGGTGACGGCGGCCTTGTGTGCTTCCGAACCCTTGCCGCCGTGGTGGCCTTCCTCGATGTACTTCTTGGCGTTGTCCCAGGCGCCGCCGCCCGTACACATCGAGATCGCAACAAAAAGCCCGGTGACGATGGTGCCCATCAGCAGGCCGCCGAGCGCCGCCGGCCCGAGGAAATATCCCACCAGCACCGGTATCACCAGCGGCAGCATTGAAGGCACGATCATTTCGCGGATCGCCGACTTGGTCAGCAGGTCCACGGCCTTGTCGTATTCCGGCTTGCCGGTGCCTTCCATGATGCCGGGGATTTCGCGGAACTGGCGGCGGACTTCTTCCACCACCGCGCTCGCTGCGCGACCCACGGCCTGCATGGCGAACGCGCCGAACAGATAGGGGATCATGCCGCCGATCAGCAATCCGACCACGACCGAAGGATTGTTGATCGAGAAGTCAGCAGCGATGCCGGCCTCGGTCAGCTTGTGCGAGTAGTCGGCGAACAGCACCAGCGCGGCCAGGCCGGCCGAACCGATCGCATAACCCTTGGTCACCGCCTTGGTGGTGTTTCCGACCGCGTCCAGCGCATCGGTGATCTTGCGGATCTCCGGCCCGAGGTGGCTCATCTCGGCGATGCCGCCGGCGTTGTCGGTGATCGGACCGTAGGCGTCGAGCGCGACGATCATGCCGGCCATCGACAGCATCGACGTGGCGGCGATCGCGATGCCATACAGGCCGGCGATGTCGTAGCAGAAGTAGATGGCCGCCGCGACCGCCAGCACTGGTGCAGCGGTCGATTTCATCGACACGGCCAGACCGGCGATGACGTTGGTGCCGTGACCGGTTTCCGACGCCTTGGCCACCTGCTGCACCGGGCCGTATTCGGTCGCGGTGTAGTACTCGGTGATCACCACCAGCGCGGCAGTCAGCGCCAGGCCGATCATCGCGCACCAGAACAAGGGCATGCCGAGGTCAGACGGGAACATCTCGGTCGTGACCCAGTAGAACGCGCCCGCAGCGAGCACGCCGGAAACGATCAGGCCGCGATACAGCGCGTTCATGATCTTGCCGCCTTCGCGAACACTCACGAAGAAGGTGCCGATGATCGAGGCGATGATGGACACGGCGCCCAGCACCAGCGGATAGATCGCGCCAGCCCAGCCGTAAGTGCCGTAGGCGATGCCAGCGACGAGCATCGCGGCAATGATGGTCACTGCATAGGTTTCAAAGAGGTCAGCTGCCATGCCGGCGCAGTCACCGACGTTGTCGCCGACGTTGTCGGCAATCACTGCCGGGTTGCGCGGGTCATCTTCCGGGATGCCAGCCTCGACCTTGCCGACCAGGTCGGCGCCGACATCGGCGCCCTTGGTGAAGATGCCGCCGCACAGCCGCACGAAGATGGAAATCAGCGAGCCGCCGAAGGCCAGGCCGATCATCGGCTGCAACGCGGCGTTAAGCGCTTCCTGGCTGGTGCCGCTGTTGCCCATCACCACCATGAAGTAGCCGGCGACGCCGAGCAGGCCCAGGCCCACCACCAGCATGCCGGTGATCGCGCCGCCCTTGAAGCTGACGTTGAGCGCAGCGTTGAGTCCTTGCGTTGCCGCCTGCGCGGTGCGCACGTTGGCCCGAACCGAAATGAACATGCCGATGAAACCGGCCAGTCCCGACAGCGTCGCGCCGATCGCGAAACCAATCGCGGTGGGCCAGCTCTTCAGCAAGAAGCCGATGATGAAAAACAGGATCACGCCGACGATGGCGATGGTGCGGTACTGCCGGCGCAGGTAGGCGCCAGCGCCTTCCTGGATGGCCGCGGCGATCTGCTGCATTTTTTCGTTGCCGGCCGGTTGCGCGATGATCCAGCGCGCCGCAACGAGGCCATAGATGATGGCGATCGCCGCACAGGCAAGCGCCAGCTGTAAACCGTATTGCTCGAACATGCACCACTCCCCGGAAGTCAACAAAAAGCGGCCGAAGCCGCCTGAATCCCGAGTATCGCAGAGGGCAGGGGGCAGGCGCCACCGGCGGGCGAAGCGCAGGAGGGCGGCTGCCGCGGGCCAGGGCCGGTGCGGGGCCGGATGCCGCCGCTAGGCCTCGAAGCGGGGCAGCCGGCGTTTGACCAGCGCCAGCGCCGGCGTCGCATAGTCGGGCAGTCCGCCGGGCAGGTAGGGTGGCGGCGCCTCGCCCTGGATCAGCGGCTCCAGGTAGCGCCGGCACGCGGCCGTGATGCCGTAGCCGTCCCGCCGGATGAATCCGGGCGGCATTTTCTTTTCGTGGTTGGCGACGGCCGAGAGGGCCGCCGGCTCGATTTTCCAGCGGTAGGGACGGTCGGACAGTCGGCGGATCACCGGCATCGTTCCATTGTTGCCAGCCAGCGCGTAATCGACGGCTGCGGTTCCCACCGCCAAGGCGTGGGCCAGGTCGGTGGCCGAGGCGAGGTGACGTGCTGAACGTTGCAGGTAGTCCGGCACCGTCCAGTGCACCTTCACGCCCAGCTTGTCCTTGACCAACGCCGCAACCAGAGGACCAACCCCACCCAGCTGCGAATGACCGAAGGCGTCCACGCTTCCGGCGCTCTCGGCGAGGAAACTACCGTCGGCCCGGCGCAACCCTTCCGAAACCACCACCACGCAATACCCAACCTTGGCTACCGTCGCCTTGACCTTGTCCAGGAACCTGGCCTCGTCAAAGGCAACTTCCGGAAACAGGATCACGTGCGGCGCCTGGTCGGGCTTACTGCCGGCCATGCCGCCGGCCGCAGCCAGCCAGCCGGCATTGCGTCCCATCACCTCGTAGACGAATACCTTGGTCGAGGTGTCGGCCATCGCCGCCACGTCCAGCGAGGCCTCGAGCACCGAGACCGCGGTGTACTTGGCGGCCGAACCAAAACCCGGGCAGCAATCAGTGACTGCCAGGTCGTTGTCCACGGTCTTGGGCACGCCTATGCAGGTCAGCTGGTAGCCGCTGCTCACCGCCAACTGCGACACCTTCAGCGCGGTATCGGCCGAATCGTTGCCACCGTTATAGAGAAACCAGCGCACGTCATGGGCCTGGAAAACCGCCAGCAGCCGCTGGTAGCGGGCGTGGTCGACGTCCAGCGACTTCAGTTTCACCCGGCACGAGCCGAACGCGCCGCCGGGCGTATGGGCAAGGGCGCGCACCTGGGCGGTCGTCAGCCGGGTGGTGTCCACCAGCTGCTCGCGCAGCGCGCCGAGGATGCCGTTACGGGCCGCCAGCACTGGGATCCGGCGCTTTCGCGCCGCCTGGATAACCGCGCTGGCCGTGGCATTGATGACCGCCGTTACCCCGCCGGACTGGGCGTAAAGCAGCGTTCCCTTGCTCATGAGGCCGATTCTCGTTTGACTTGGGAGGCCCCGGCCGTTAGCGTTTCACCATCCGCACGGCCAGTCGGCGGCCCCACTATAGCCAAGACAGACGGCTCCGAGGGGTGAAGACAGCGCCGTGCGTCATTGTTTGTAGGGGTATTCATGCGATTGGTATTACTCGGCGCGCCCGGTTCGGGCAAGGGCACCCAGGCCACCCGGCTTCGACAGCACTTGCAGGTGCCGCACATCTCCACCGGCGAGCTGCTGCGCGCCGCCGTGAACGCTGGCACGCCGCTCGGCCTGCAGGCCAAGTCGGTAATGGAATCCGGCAGCCTGGTCTCCGACGACATCGTCCTGGGCATGCTCGAGGAGCGCCTGTTGCAACGCGATGCTGGCAATGGCTTCGTGCTCGACGGCTATCCGCGCAACCTGGTCCAGGCCCGGGCGCTGGATGTCTTGCTGTCGCGCATCGAACAGCCGGCCGACCTGGCCGTGCAACTGGACGTCGACCAGGACTTGCTGGTCGAGCGCTTGTCCGGTCGCGCCCACGTCGAGGGTCGCGCGGACGACACGCCCGAGGCCGTTCGCAACCGCCTGAAGGTGTACACCGACCAGACTGCGCCGGTGGTCGATTTCTACCGCAACCAGGGCAAGCTCGTGTGCGTGCATGGCGTGGGCACGATGGACGAGGTGTTCACCCGGATCATCGAGGCGATCAATCCGACCTCCGACGTGGGTTGAGCCGGAAGGCTCCGCGCAGCCACGTCCAGGACACTCGATGAAACTGCACATCCTCGGCATCTGCGGCACCTTCATGGGTGGCGTGGCCGCGCTCGCCCGCGAACTGGGCCACCACGTCGACGGTAGCGACCAGAGCGTCTATCCACCGATGTCCAACCAGCTCGAGCAGCTCGGCATCACCCTGAGCCAGGGCTACTCCGCGCAGTCGATTGCCGCCGATACCGACGTCGTCGTGGTCGGCAACGCGCTTTCTCGTGGCAATGCCGCGGTCGAGCATGTGCTCAATGCGCAGTTGAACTACACGTCGGGTGCCGAATGGCTGCGCGACAACGTGTTGCCCGGCCGCACCACGCTCGCGGTCGCGGGCACCCATGGCAAGACCACGACGACCTCGATCCTGGCCTTCCTGCTCGATGCCGCGGGACGCGATCCCGGGTTCCTGGTCGGTGGCGTCCCGGAAAATTTTGGCGTCTCCGCACGGCTCGGCAGCGGTAGCGAATTCGTCGTCGAAGCCGATGAATACGACACCGCGTTCTTCGACAAGCGATCCAAGTTCGTGCACTACCGGCCAACCGTGGCCATCCTCAACAACCTCGAGTACGACCACGCTGACATCTTCCCCGACCTGGCCGCGATCCAGCGCCAGTTCCATCATCTGGTGCGGATCGTGCCCGGCAACGGCCGGCTGATCGTCAACGGCGAGGACGCCGCATTGGCCGAGGTGCTCGCGATGGGATGCTGGACGCCGGTCGAGCGCTTTGCCATCGACGCCGATGCGGAGTGGCGGGCCCATTTGCTGCGCGAGGATGGCAGCGAGTTCGCGCTGCTGCACCACGACCGCGAGATTGCCGTCGTCCGTTGGGACATGCTTGGCCGGCACAACGTCATGAACGGCCTGGCTGCATTGGCAGCCGCGCACGCGGTTGGCGTGGACTTGCCGACCGTGGTGCCGCGCCTGGCCGACTTCGTCAGCGTCAAGCGGCGGATGGAGACCATAGGCCGGGTTGGCGACATCACCTTGTACGACGATTTCGCGCATCACCCCACCGCGATCCGTACGACGCTGGCAGGCTTGCGAGCCCGGGTCGGCGTCGCACGCGTTTTGGTCGCGATGGAGCCACGCAGCAATTCAATGCGGCTCGGCGCGCACGCCGCCGAGATCGCGCCCTCGCTGGATGCCGCCGATGTCACCGTGTTCCTGCATCGGCCGGAGTTGGCCTGGGACGCCGGCGCCGTGGTCGCCTCGTTGCGCGGCCAGGGCGAGGCCGTCGCATCGGTGGATGCGCTGATCGAGCGGCTGGTGCAGCTGGCAAGGCCGGGTGACCACGTCGTGTTCATGTCGAACGGCGGCTTCGAAGGCGCGCCACGGCGCACGCTCGCGGCCCTGACCGAGCCGTCCGAATAGCGCGCAGCCGTGGAAGTGCACGATCTGCCGTTGTTCCCGCTCAACACTGTGTTGTTTCCCGGTGGTGAGCTGACGCTGCGCATCTTCGAGGCGCGCTACCTTGGCCTGGTCAGCGAATGCGGTCGTCGCGGCACCGGCTTCGGCGTCTGCCTGATACTCGACGGCGAGGAGGTTGGCGCGCCAGCGATCCCCGCCGCCTGGGGTTGCGAGGCGCGGATCACCGACTTCTCGACCGGTGACGACGGCCTGCTGGTGCTGTCGGTGCGCGGAGAACGTCGGTTCCATGTGCGCAACGCCAGCGTGCGCGACAACGGCCTGCTGGTGGCGCGCGCGGCCTGGATCCCGGAGACACCGGCGCAGCGGATCCGGCCTGAGCACCAATTGCTGTCACTGCTGCTTCGCCGGATCGTGGAGCGGGCCGGTTCGCCGCACGACCAGGTCGAGGAGGCACTGTTCCAGGATTCTGACTGGGTGGGCTGGCGACTGGCCGAATGGCTGCCCCTGTCCTGGCTCGAGCGCCAGGCGTTGCTGCAGGAAGCGGACGCCCATGCGCGCCTGCAACGGTTGGTCGAGTTGATCCCCGACCACCAATCCTTCTAGGGCTGTCCGGGGCGCCAGCGTTTATGATTGCTTGACCGAATCGAGGACCAGCGCGATGACCACACTGCAGGGAAAGACCGTGTTCATCACCGGCGCATCGCGCGGCATCGGCCTGGCGATCGCGCTTCGCGCAGCGAGGGACGGCGCCAGGGTGGTTATCGCGGCCAAGTCCGATGTCGCCAATCCGAAGTTGCCGGGCACCATCCACAGCGCCGCGCAGCAAGTGGAAGCAGCCGGCGGCGAGGCGCTGGCGCTGCGCTGCGATATCCGCGAAGAGGACGATGTGCGCGCCGCGGTGGCCGCGACCGTCGCCCGATTCGGCGGCATCGACATCCTGGTCAACAATGCCAGCGCCATCTGGCTGCGCGGTACGCTCGACACGCCGATGAAGCGCTTCGACCTGATGCAGCAGGTCAATGCGCGCGGCACCTTCCTGTGCTCGCAGGCCTGCCTGCCGCACCTGCTGCAGTCGGAAAATCCGCACATCCTGACCCTGGCACCGCCGCCTAACCTGGCGCCGCGCTGGTGGGGTCCGCACACTGGCTACACGCTGGCGAAGATGGGCATGAGCCTGGTCACGCTCGGCCTGGCGGCGGAGTTTGGCGAGCGCGGTGTTTCCGTCAACGCACTCTGGCCGCGCACCGTGATCGCCACTGACGCGATCAACATGATTCCCGGCGTGGAACTCGCCCGATGCCGACGGCCCGAGATCGTCGCCGACGCCGCCCACGCGATCCTGACCTCGCCGCGCGGCCAGCTCAACGGCGAATTCATCATCGACGAGGAACTGTTGCGCAGTCGCGGCAACAGTGACTTCAGCCGTTACGCGGTCGATCCGGCCCAGTCGCCCCTAGTCGACCTGTTCCTCGATGAAGCGCCGTCAACTGCGTGAGCGAACCCACGCGATCAGCGGTCTAGCGCCTGGCGCAGGTCCTCAAGCAGGTCCTCGACGTTCTCCAGGCCGACCGAAAGCCGCAGCAGGTTTTCCGGAGAGAACGGCACCGATCCTTCCACCGAGGCGCGGTGCTCGATCAACGATTCGCAGCCGCCGAGCGACGTGGCGTTGGTGATCAGCTGCAAGCCGCCGGTGACCGCCAGCGCCGCCGCCCGGCCGCCACGGACGCGGAAGCTGAGCATGCCGCCGAAGTCGCGCATCTGTTTCGCAGCCACCGCATGGTTCGGATGCGCGGGCAGTCCGGGGTAGTGCACCGCCTCAACCGCGGCGTGCGACTGCAGGAATTCGGCGATCCGGCGAGCATTTGCGCAGTGTACCGCCATGCGCGCGTGCAGCGAGCGGCAGCCGCGCAAGGTCAGCCAGGCGCCGAATGGCGAGGCCACCGCGCCGGTGATGTGCCGGCGATGCAGCACGCGCGCATGCAAATCGTCGGCGCGGGCGAACACCAGCGCGCCGCCGAGCACATCGGAGTGCCCGCCCAGGTACTTGGTGGTGGAATGCATCACCACGTCGGCGCCGAGCGCGAGCGGATTCTGCAGCGCCGGCGTGGCAAAGGTGTTGTCGCAGGCAAGCAACGCGCCATGGCCGTGCGCGATCTGGGCCAGCGCGGCCACGTCGGCGACGCGCAGCTGCGGGTTCGATGGCGTTTCCGCCCACAACAGTCTGGTTGCCGGTGATAGCGCCGCGCGCACCGCCGCGAGGTCGCCGAAGTCGACCATGCGCAGGCTGAGACCGCGCTGCGGCAGGAATTCCTCACCGAGCACGCGCAGGCCGGTATAGCAGTCGTCGGGCGCCAGCACTTCGCTCCCCGCCGGCAGCGATTCCAGCAGTGTGTTCATCGCTGCCATGCCGGACGCGAAGGCGAGCGCGGTGGCGCCGCCCTCCATTGCCGCCAGCGCGGATTCCAGCCGGTCCTGAGTCGGGTTGCCTTCGCGGGTGTACTCGAAGCCGGCGACGCGTTCGCCGGCCGGGCCGTGCCTGAAGGTGGTGGCGAGGTGCAGCGGAGGTGCGATCGCGCCGGTCTGGGCGTCCGGCTCGCCGCCGGCGTGGATCGCGAGGGTCTCAGGGCGCATCATCCTGCCGCCGCCTCACGGAACGCTTCGCGCGCCGCTACCAGCGTCAGCGCGATCTCGGCCTCGCCGTGCGCCGAGGACAGGAAGCCAGCTTCGTAGGCGGACGGGGCCAGGTAGACGCCGCGCTTGAGCATGCCGTGGAAGAAACGGGCGAATGCCTGGGTGTCGCAAGCGGTGGCATCGGCAAACGTTTCCACCTTCCGCGCGCTGAAGAACAAGCCAAACATCGCGCAACTGCGATTGGTGGTGACGGCGACACCGGCCGCGGCGGCGGCTGCCTCCAGCCCGTCGCAAAGCTGGTTGGTACGCCGCTCGAGATCGGCATGGAAGCCCGGCGCCTGGATCAGCTCCAACGTGGCCAGACCCGCGGCCATCGCCACCGGGTTGCCGCTCAGCGTGCCCGCCTGGTAGATCGGGCCGCTGGGCGCAATTTGTTGCATGAGGTCGGCGCGTCCACCGTATGCGCCTACGGGCATGCCGCCGCCGATGATCTTGCCGAACGTAGTCAGGTCCGGCCTGACGCCATAGCGCTGCTGGGCACCGCCGAGAGCGACCCGGAAGCCAGTCATCACCTCGTCGAAAATCAGCAACACGCCGTGCCGGGTGCACAGCTCGCGCAGGTGCTGCAGGTAACCGTCGCGAGGCAGGATGCAATTGGCATTGCCCACGATCGGTTCGATGATCAGTCCGGCGATCTGGTCGCCGGATTGCTCGAACAGCCGCGTCGCCGCGTCGAAGTCGTTGAAGGGCAAGGTGAGCGTGAGATCGGCCAGGGCCTTTGGCACGCCAGGCGAGTCGGGCACGCCGAGGGTGAGCATTCCCGAGCCCGCCTTCACCAGGAAGGAGTCGCCGTGGCCGTGGTAGCAGCCTTCGAACTTGACGATGCGCTCGCGCCCGGTGGCGCCGCGGGCCAGGCGGATCGCCGACAGCGTCGCCTCGGTGCCCGAATTGACCATGCGCACCATTTCGCAGCTCGGTACCAGCCGCGTGATGGTTTCGGCCATGGTCACTTCCAGCCGGTTCGGCACGCCAAAGCTCAAGCCGTCGCGCATCACTCGCGCCACCGCCTCGAGCACCTGCGGATGCGCATGGCCGGCAATCATGGGTCCCCAACTGCCGATGTAGTCCACGTAGCGATTGCCGTCGACGTCGACCAGATAGGCGCCCTGCGCGCTGGCAGCGAAGAAGGGCTCGCCACCGACCGATTTGAACGCGCGCACCGGCGAGTTGACGCCACCGGGCATCAACTGCCTCGCGCGCTTGAACAGTTCCTCACTGAGCTGATGGTTCATTGGGTTCCCGGGAAAACAGTCGGCGAAGCGCTCGCACCGCGATGACCGGATCGGCGGCGCCGAACACGGCATCCAGCACTGCCAGGTAGTCGGCGCCAGCATCGATCAACAGGCGGCCATTGTCGGCGGTAATGCCGCCGATCGCTACCGTCGGCAAACGATCGGCAGTAACGCGATGCAACACCGACAACGGCGCGCGCCGCGCGTCGGGCTTGGTCACGGACGGAAAGAAAGCGCCGAAGGCGGCGTAGCTCGCGCCAGCGTCGCGTGCGCGCCCGGCGCGCGTGGGATCGTCGTAGCAGGAGGCGCCGAGGATGGCCTGCTCGCCAAGTTCGCGGCGCGCTTCGGCAAGCGAGCCATCCTGTTCGCCCAGGTGGGCGCCAGCCGCGCCGAGTTCAGCGGCGAGCCGCCAGTCATCGTTTACCAACAGCGGAATCCCGTGCGCCTGGCAGGCCGGTAGCAGGCTCGCCAGCAAGCGGCGGCGCAAGATGCGATCTGCGCTCTTGTTACGCAACTGCAATACGGCGACGCCTTCGCCCAGCAGCGGTTCCACGAGCGCCAGCAGCCGGCCCGGATCGTTCTCCTCGGGCGTCAGCAGGTACAGGCCGCGGCCAGGCATGGACGCAGTCACGTTCATTCCGCGGCTGCTCGGGTAGTGAGACAATGGCGCATTCCCGTTTTTCCCGAGTTGGCGATGACCGAGCTGGTGGCGTACCGCACCTGGATGTGCGTGGTCTGCGGTTTCATTTACGACGAAGCCGAAGGCTTGCCGGAAGAAGGCATTGCGCCGGGTACGCGCTGGGAGGACATCCCGGATGACTGGACCTGCCCGGATTGCGGCGTGACCAAGTCCGATTTCGAGATGATGCCGGGCTGACTTATCAATTCAGCAGTGAACGCGAGCCGCTGATCTCCACCAGCACCGAGCGGACCGCATCGCCATCGTCGGCGTTTGGCAGCACTTGCAGGTAGCGCGCCAGATCCTCGCGGGCGCCCTTGTCGTAGCCGAGTTCGCGATAGGCCAGGCCACGGTCGCGCAGGGCTTCGGCTGTTTCCGGGGCGATCTTCAGCAGCCGGTCCGCGGTACGCGCCACGCGCTCCCAGTCGGCGCTGTGCAAGTACAGGCCGTTGAGGTTGCGCAACATGCGCGCAAGGATGGTCCGATGGGTCGCGGGCGCCAGTATCTCGATGAGTTGCACGTCATCGGGCGCGTGGCCGCCGAGATGCGGCGAGGCGCGCTCCTTTAATTCCTCCGCGCTGACCGGACGACCCTTGTTGTACGGGTCCATGACCAGAATGCCGTCATCCACCGGCAGGCGCACCAGGAAGTGCCCGGGAAACGAAATGCCATCCAGCGGCAAGCCCAGGCGCCGCATCAACTCAATTTGCACCACCGCCAGCGAGATCGGTATGCCAAGCTTGCGATCGAACACTTCATTCAAGTAGCTGTTGCGTGGATCGTCATACTGGGTGTTGTTGCCGGCAAAGCCGAGCTCGTCGAACAGGTAGCGGTTGATCGTCGTCAGCGTCGCCGGCAAGTCCGCGCCGGGACTGAGCTTGGGCTTGAGGCTGTCGGCGTAGCCCTGAATGGTTGCCGCGTAGGCGGCGGCGTCGAGCTGCGGATATTCGTCGCGCGCAATCAGCAGCGCGGTATCGAGCAGTGGCAGTTCGTCGTCGCCATAGGCGGCCAAGGTGTTCCAGTCAGGGAGCGCATAGGCGGTTCGCATGGTGGAAATGTGGACGCCCGACGCGCGCAAATCAAGTGCTACGGCCTGATCGGCACGGCCGGCCCAAAGGTGATCTCGTCGCCCGGCTGCACGCCCATCGATTCGGCGACGCCGGCATTCAGTTCGAGGACGTAAAGGGCCGGCCCTTCGCTCGGGAACGACGGACATCGATCGCCGAGCGAACACGGCGGCACCCGGTGTTGCGTGGACACCAGCTTGCGTGCGCGATCGAAGTAAAGGATGTCGAGTGGAATGTGCGTGTTCTTCATCCAGTACGCCTGGATCTGCTCGTCGTCGTGGATGAAGACCATGCCGTGGCCGTCGGCCATTTCGTCGCGGAACATCAGGCCGCGCTGGCGCTCGGCATCGTCATCGGCGACTTCCACCTCGATCCGCTTGCCTTTCAGCTCCACCCAGTTGCCGGCGTCGGCAGTGGCGCAGCCGGTGGCAAAGCAGCAGGCGATGCAGATGGCAAGCAGGCGGATGGCGACAATCATGAGGAACTCCAGTATTTGCAGCGAAGTTCGACGATCAGCGCCCGGCGTGTCAAGGCGCAGGCCGAAAAGACGGCTTTCCTTGTCGCCACCGGCCCGCTATAGTTCGCGGCCCTTCTCGGCGGCGCTCCGGCGCACTTGAAGGCAGTGCGGCAGGCGTTACTCAGGGTGTTGACGTTCCGGGAAACTGCCCTATAATGTGCGGCTCGGTTGGGCGAAACGCCCC
>JANPDF010000066.1:0-4979 GCA_031431355.1 Gammaproteobacteria bacterium | reverse complement strand
CCGGATTCGTCCTTGCACAACTGCGTGCCGCGATGCCGACAGGTGTTGTGGAAAGCGTTTATTTCTCCTTCCTGGTCGCGCACGACCACGATGTTCACGCCAGCGAAGCGCACCAGGAAATAGCTGCCTTTGTCCGGCAGCTGTTCGGTTCGGCCCGCGTGCAACCACATGTCGCGATGGATGGCCTTGAGCTCGCGCTGGAACAGGTCCGGATCGGTGTAGTGCCGGGCTGGCAGGGTCTTGGCCTGGTCGACCTGGAATTCCGGCCGGGTGTTGCTGTAACGGGCGTTCATCGGCCTCTCCTCGCGGGCTGCATCCGCGTATTCTGAACCTTATTGAACGCTTGTACAGTGTCTATTTCAAGTACAAGTCGGCCCAGTCCGTGTATCGCCGCAGCCGGTCGGCCTGGTAGCTGGGCACGTCCAGGTCGTGGTGCTGCCCCGGATAGATCACCAGCCGGGTCGGCGTGCCCAGCGAGCGCAGCGCCTGGTACATCTGCTCAGCGCCCGCGCAGGGCACGTTGACGTCCAGTTCAGCGCACAGGAACAGGGTCGGCGTGCGGATCCTGTCGGCGTGCAGGAACGGCGTGCTCAGGCGCAGGTACGCGTCCGGATTCTGCCAGGGCTTGCCCAGCTCCAGCTCGACCTCGCGGATGTACTGGTCCAGCCCGTACAGGCCCAGGAAATTGCCGCTGCCGGCGCCGCTCCAGGCCGCCTTGAAGCGCGCATCACGGACGATTACTTGATTCGTCAGGATGCCGCCGTAGCTCCAGCCGCCGATCGCCAGCCGCTGCGGATCGGCCACGCCCATCGCCACCACCTCGTCCACGGCGCCAAGCACGTCGGCCGTATCCAGGTTGCCCCAGTCCGCGTAAATCGCCTTGGCGAAATCAAAGCCGCGCCCGGAGCCACCGCGCGGATTGGCGCCGATGACCGCGTAACCACGCGCCGCATACCACTGCCACTCAGTCAGGAACTCATGGCTGAACTGGTACACCGGCCCGCCGTGGACGCGGACGATGGTCGGCACTTTGGTTCCTGGCACGTAGCCGACCGGCTTCATCAGCAAGCCGTCGATACGCGTGCCATCGGCTGCCGCGAAGCTGAAATCTTCGGCCGGACGGAAATCCACGTCCCCGAGCAACTGCGTATTCATCGCCGATAGCGGTCGCAGTCGGTCCTCGAGCGCGTGCAATTCCGGCGGAGTTGCCGCATCACCGGTCAGCAGCGCGATGCGCGTGCCGCGGACGTCGAAATCAGCGTCGAATCGCTTGCCTTCGGTCAGGTGCCGGACCTTGCCATCGGCCAGGCTGATCTCGCTGAGAAAGGTGTTGCGACTCTCCTCGATCAGCGCGTACACCGCGCTGCCATCGGCCTTCCACTTCGGCTTGCTGAAACAGCGGTCGATGTTGGCGGGGATGCGGGCCTTGCCGCTCTCGACATCCACCACCGCCAACTGCCAGGGCGCGTAGTAGATCCAGCGGTCCTCGCCACTTTGCAGGTAGGCGATCTGGCGGCCGTCCGGACTCCAGGCCAGACGCGACTCCCAGTACGGATCGAGGTCGCTGCCCGGAAAGGTGGTGAGTTGGCGCTCCGGGCTGCCAGCGCGTGGCTCGATCAGGTACAGGTCGGAATTCAGGTGTCGGTCCGGGTCCTGCCCGCGCTTGCTGACATAGGCGATCCGGCGACCATCGGGGGACCAGGCGGGCGACCACTCGTCATGCTCGCCGGGCGTCAGCAGCGTGGCGCGCCGCGCATCGATGTCGAACAGGTACAGGTGCGATCGCTTGTTGGTCAAGTATCCGACCAGGTCATCCTTGAACTGGTAACGGTCGATGACGATCGGTTTCGGGGTCGGCTCGTTCGCATCCTTCGTGCTCGCCTTGCCCGCGCTCGCCGCAAGTTTCGCAACAGCGGCGGACTTGCCGTCCTCCGGGTCATCGCTGGCGATCACAGCCAGACGTCGCGAATCCGGGGCCCAGGAAAAATCGCTGGCGCCACCAGGAAAGCTGGTCAGTTGTTGTGCCTTTCCACCGCCGGCCGGCATCCGCCAGACCTGGACGACTTCGTCTTCTCCACGGTCGGACAGGAACGCCAGCCAGTGCCCGTCGGGACTCCACTGCGGCGTGTAACTGCTGGACGGGCCGGCGGCAGTAAGTTGCCGGCGCCCTGCACCATCGAAGCCGACTCGCCAGATTTCGCTGACCGTGGCGTCGGCCTTCAAGTCCTGTCCGGACACGGTGAAGGCCAGCGACCGCCCATCGGGCGACAGGGCCGGCTCGCTGACGTCGCGCAGTCGATGCAGGTCAGCCAGCGTGAAGGGCCGCTTGCTGCCTGCGCTCGCGCCTGCCCGGGTGCTCGCGCCCGCGCTCGCATTGGCGGCCAGCAAACCGCAGGCCAGGCATCCGAGCTGGATCCAGCTACCAATACGCATCCGCCTCACTCCCTGGCCTTGAAAATCGCTCGCGCCGCGTCGAGGTAGTCGAGCGTAGCCTGTCGCTCGCTGTCGCTGTTGTAGTCCTTGCGGGCCGCTGCCGCCTCGATCACGCGATCGAGCCAGCGCACGAAGTAATGCGCATCCGCCGGGGCCCGCGGCGGTGCGCCGGCGACGCTTACGTAGACCGGACTGGTACTGGCATACGGGTACAGGTCGAGTACCAGCGGATGCGCTTCGTCGTTCCACCCGCGCAGCAGCAGCCAGCCGCTCTCGCCAATGTCGATGCTGCCACTGGCGTCGAGTTCGGTCCGTGCTCCAGCCAGCGTGTGCGTAGCCACCACGCGGCCGTTGTGCACCAGCTCGAGGTGGTCCACCGGCACCAGCGAGCGCAAGGCGATGCGATAGTCCACGCGGCCGGGCGACGTTAGCGATAGTTCATCACCGGGATGCTTGCCGGCCACCTCCAGGCCTAGCAAGGGACCGTTGCTGACGAAAGTTCGCCCGCGGCGGATTCCGTCGAGCAGGGCCGTGGGCGTGAGCTCGCCGGCGGTGTCGATGAAGACCCGGTTCATCCCTACCGGCCCGCGCAAGGAGGCGTAGTTGGCCATCGCGTCGGTACCGGCGCCGGCCGGAATACGGAAGCCGAGGTTTAGCAGCCGGTACCAGACCGAGGCAGTGGACTTGTGATCGGAAAATCCCATCACTTCGTAGTAGTCGACCTTGCCGTGCGCGACGTCGGCCGGGAACTGGTTGCTGAGCACCGCGTCTTTTTCCGGATCCACCGGCTCATCGAACGGATGCGCGTAACCGACCAGCGCGTGCTGCTTGTGCGCCAGGTCGGCGACCACGCCGTTGTGCGGATAGACGCTGGCCAGCGCCGTATCGCGATAGCCGGAAAAATCCGGCGCCAGGAAGTGATCGTCCAGGCCGAGCAATCCCAGGTGGCCCCAGAAGCTGGTGTGGAATTCCTGCGACTGGATGGCCAGCACGCCACCCTCGTTGCGAACCGCGGGCGTAAAGCTGTCGATGTCCGGAATCCGCTGCTCCTTGTTGACTATCAGGTTATAGACGGCATCGAGCCCTTCCGCGCGCGCTTGTCCGATCAGGCGGCCGACATCATTGCGATAGTGACCGCCGTAGTTCATGTGCACATGCAGGTCGGCGGCGGCCCAGTGGCCATAGTGCTCGGGCAGGCGCAACTGCGACAGCGGCACGTCAATATCGGTGCCCGCGGCCGGCACGGTCACTGAGCGCTGCTCGGCCCGGTAGCCGAGGCCGCGTGTCACGGTCAGCCGAGCCGCTCCCACCGGCAGGTCGACGCTGCATTCACCCGGGCAATGGAAGTAATGCGTTTCAGTTGCCTGGACGCTGCGGTCGAAGCCGTCGTCGGCCTGCAGCCAGGCATCAACGGGCGCATGCGCACGCCCGTCCGAACCGATGATCGCGATCCGGGCCGGAACGGTTTTTCCTGATTCGTCGCGGACGGCAATGCGAAGCAAGCCGTGCGTGCCGAGATAGCGACGCTGCCGCGCGCGAACCTCGACGCGCGCACCGCCGACCAGCTCTTGCACCCATAGCGAGGTATTGCCCGATTCATTGCTGACGTAAGCGATGCGCGTGCCATCGGGCGAGAAGCGCGCCTGCACGCGATCAAAGTCGCCAAAGGTCAGCGGCAGCGGCGCGGCGCCATCGATGGTGGTCATCCACAGCTGCTGCCATTGCCGGCCGTGGTAGCTGCTGAACAGGATTCGGCGACCGTCGGGTGCGACCTGTGGCTGCGCGCGCCAAGTGGTTTCCTCCGACAGCAGCTTCCTGGGTTCGGTGGTTTCGTCCACCGCGAGCACGTAGAGATCGCCGGTGCCGTAGGCTACTTCGCGGTTCGACACGAACACGATGCTGCGCCCGTCCGGCGTCCAGGATGGATTGATGGCGTGGTCGAAAGGCGAATAGTAATAGCGCGGAACCGCGCTCTTCCGGCTGCCGGCGATGCGCTGCGGGGCAGACATCCGGTCGCCGTGCAGGTCGGCGATGAACAAGTCGAAGTGCCCGCTTTCCTTGGTCGAGACGAACGCCAGGCGACCGCCGTCGGGCGAGTAGCGCGGCTCCAGGCTGACTGCGCCGGAATTGGTCAGCGCGATGGCGCGGCCGGTCTTCATGTCCAGCTGCCAGAGCTCGACCGCGTCGCCCTGATATCGCGAAAAGACCAGGTGCCGACCGTCACGCGACCAGTCGGGCTGGTAGTCGTATCCCGGTCCGTGGGTCAGTTCGCGCGCCTCGTCGCTGCCGATGCGTTGCCGCCAGAGCGAACCGCCCATGCTGTAGACGAGCTCGCTGCCATCGGGCGAGAACGATACTGCCGATGGACCGGTGGTCAGCTGCGGCAGGTACATCTCGCGGAAGTAGTAGTTGTGCGGCAACTGGATCTGCTTGAGCACCGGTTCGCGCGCGGCATCGGCTGCCGCGGACAGCGCCAGCAACAGCCCGATCGTGAACGCCTTGGTAGCGTGCATGGCCACTCCTCCGTGTTGCCCGTCCCGGGCTGG
>JANPDF010000065.1:0-24188 GCA_031431355.1 Gammaproteobacteria bacterium | reverse complement strand
CGCCACGCGCAGCCCGGCGCGCGCGGCGTGGCTGGCCACGGCACCGAAACGCTCCGGGTGCCGGGGCGCCCATAGCAACAGCGCATCCGGAAACCTCGCCAGCACGACGCGATGGGCCTGCAGCACCACGGCCTCTTCATCCGGGTGGGTGCTGGCGGCGACCCACACCGGCCGCGCGCCCCAGCCGCCGCGCCAGCCCTCCGCCTGCGCCGCCAGGTGCTCGGGCAGCGGCAGGTCGAACTTGAGGTTGCCGGTGACCTGCACGCGTTCCGCCATGGCGCCGAGCTTGCGATAGCGCGCCGCGTCCGCCTCCGATTGCGCAGCGACATAGTCGATTGTTGCCATGGCCTGTCGCACCAGCGGCGCGATGGGCCGATAGGCGCGCAAGGACCGCTCCGACAGCCGCGCGTTGGCGATGATCACCGGCACGCCACGCTGCTGCAGTTCGGCGAACAGGTTCGGCCATATCTCGGTTTCCATCACCAGCCCGATGGCGGGACGAAAATGCCCGAGGAAATTGCGCACGGCGCCCGGCAGGTCATACGGCAGGTACACGTGGCGCACGCTGTCGCCCCAGATGGCGCGCACCCGGGCCGAACCGGTCGGCGTGGTCGTGGTGATCAGCAACGTGCGTCCCGGATGGCGTGCGCGCAGCGCGTCCACCAGCGACGCCGCTGCGTTGACCTCGCCGACCGAAACGGCATGCAGCCACAGGCAGCCGGCGATCGGTTCGCCGCGGTACAACGCGAAGCGCTCGCTCCAGCGCTCGAAGTACTCGCTCTGGCGCAGGCCGCGCCAGATCAGGTAATACAGCGAGACCGGCAGCGCGAGCCGTATGACCAGCGAATACAGGCCGCGCAGCGCGCGGTGGCCAAGCGGTTCATGCATGGTGGCAGGATAGCCGAGACCGCTAGAATCCGGTCATGACCAAGGCCGCCGACGCGCCACCGCTCTCGCCGCGCACCTGGCCCGCCTGGATCGGGATCGCGTTCGGCTGGACCCTCGCCCGCTGGCCCTGGCCGCTGGCGCGGCGCGTGGCCCCGGCGCTCGGCGCGCTGATGCGGGTGACGATGATCAGCCGACGCCGGGTCGCGCAGCGCAACCTCGAGCTTTGCTTCCCCGAACTCGATGCGCAGGCACGCGACCAGTTGCTGCGCGCACACTTCCGCTCGCTCGGGCTGGCCGTGTTCGAATTCCTGCGCGCCTGGTGGGGCCCGCTGGCGCCGCTCGACGACGGCTTCGCGGTCGAGGGGCTCGAGCACCTTTCGCGGGCCAAGGCGGACGGGCGAGGGGTCATTCTGATCTCGCCGCACTTCACTACGCTGGAGATCTGCACGCGCCTGCTCTGCCAGCAGGCCACGGTCGCCGGCATGTATCGCCCGCACGAGTCGCCCGCGCTCGACTGGGCAGTCCGCCGTGGCCGGATGCGCCATGCCGCAGCCATGTTCGCCCGCGACGAACTGCGCCCGGCATTGCGTCACCTGAAATCCGGTGGCGTGCTCTGGTTCGCTCCCGACCAGGAGAGCCGGCGCGGCGAAAGCGTGTTCGTTCCCTTTTTCGGACAGCCAGCGTGGACGCTGACCTCGACCCATCAGCTGGCCAAGCTGAGCAAGGCCGTCGTGCTGCCGCTGTTCCACGAACGCCTGGCCGATGGCCGTTATCGGGTCGAGATCGGCGCGCCACTGGCGGATTTCCCCGGCCCCGATCCACTGGCCGACACCGCGCGCGTGATGGCCTTGATCGAAGCGCAGGTCCGCCGGGTGCCGGCGCAATACCTGTGGATCCACAAGCGCTTCAAGACGCAGCCCGGTGGCGCGCCCTCGCCCTACCGGTAGACGTCCGCTTCGCCCGGCGGCCGGGTCTTGAACCGGCGATGCATCCACAGGTATTGCTCCGGGTGGGCACGCACGACGGCTTCCAGTTCACGCATGTAGATCGCTGCCGACTGCGCGGGCTCGCCCTCGAGCCAGCCGGGCCAGGTCGGCTCGATGCGCAGCACGAAGCGACCGTCGGCATCGCGATGGAACCAGAACGGCAACATCCGCGCGCGACCGCGGCGGACCAGCTCCGCGGTGCTGGTCAACGTCGCTGCCGGCACGCCGAAGAACGGCACGAAGGCGTGCTGGTAGCTGAAGTTCTGGTCGGCCGAGTAGGCGACGACCTCGCCGCCCTGCAGCGCGCGCAGCAATCCGCGCAGGTCCTTCTTTTCCAGGGTTGGCAGCGACCGGTGCGCCCGGGCACTCTCCAGTTCGCGCTCGATGCAGGCGGAGTTGTTGCGGCGGACGACGCCGCGCACGCGCAGGCCAAGCGCTTCGGACAGCAGGCGCACGGCCAGCTCGGTGTGGGTGAAGTGACCGGTGAACAACAACACGCCCTGGCCGGCGTCCATGGCCGCGCGCAGGTGTTCGAGTCCGTCGATTCGCGCCAATTCGTGCAGGGAATGCGCGGGCGCATACCAGGCGCGCAGCAGGTCGAAAAGGCCGCGCCAGGATTCCTGCTCGTTGGCGCTGAGCAATCGCCTGCGCTCGGCGGCGGACAGGTCGGGGAAACACAAGTCGATGTTGGTTGCCGCGATCCGGCGACGGCCACCAAGCAGCGGCCAGCTCAGCAGCCACGCAGCGTGCGCGAGCACACGCAGCACCCTCGGCGGAAGGCGACCCACGGCGCGTGCCAGCGACACTATCGGCGCAAGCAGCAGGCAGCGCATCAGCTCCGTCCCTGGCGCCCGGCTTCCAGCACCTTGGCGTATTTCAGGAACGCATAGAAGGCCTGCGAGCGGGCCGCGAAGTAGCCGGCCCAGCCGTTGAGGAAATAGCGCTTGAGCAGGTAGAAACGCAGAAAGACCAGCGTGGGATAGACAAGGATGCGCAGGCCGAGCAGGCGCGGCCCGCGCAGCAGCTTGTCCTGCACCAGGCCGCTGGAGTAGCGGTTGATCTTGTCCACCCGCACCGCCAGCGTGGGCTCGCCGTAATGCAGGAATGGCGCATCGATGTCGAGCACGGCGCCAGTGACTTCCGGCGCGGCATGGACCGGCACGGCATTCATGCCGCCACGGCTTTTCCGGAACAGGCGCAGTTGCCAGGTTGACCGCGTCGCCGGATGCGGCCAACGCCAGAACAGCCATTCCCGCCGCGGCAGGCGATAACCGTCCGCGCGCGGCGCCGACAGCTCTGCATTGATCGCCTCACGGCCCGCCTCGGTGAGGGTTTCATCGGCGTCCAGCAACAGGATCCAGTCGTGCTGCGCCTTGTCTATCGCCGATTGCTTCTGCGGGCCGTAGCCCTTGAACGGTTCGACGTGCACACGGGCGCCGTGGCGGCCGGCAATCTGGACGGTGTCGTCGTCGGAGCCAGAATCGAGCAACACGATTTCATCGCAAAACGACAGGCTCGCCAGGCAATCGTCCAGCGTGCCGGCGTTGTTGTAGGTAGTGACGACGGCGCTAAGCGCTGCGCGGTTCATCGGCAGTCTCCAACGGCGGCACGTCTTCCTGCAACGCGAACAGGGATCCGGCGAACAACGCGACCAGCAGCAGGAACACGCCGCCCCAGAACGTCGAATAGAAGGCCAGGCTGGTGTTGAGCGGAAACACGGTCACCGCCAGCGCCAGTGCCGGGACGCGGGCACGCGCTCGCGCACGGGGCAGCGCCCAGCGCCACGCACGCACTGCCAGTGCCACGCCCATCAACCAGAGGAGCAAGCCGACGAAGCCGGTCTCGCTGAGTATTTCCAGGACGATCTGGTGCGAATGCAGCGCGCCCTCCTGGCCGTGGCTAAGCCAGAAATCATCGGCTGCCGCGTACTGCCGATAAGCATCGCGGAAACCACGCGTGCCGACGCCATTGACGGGGTGATCGCCAATCATGCCGAGCGCCGCGTGCCATACGCTCAGGCGCCCCGAGAGCGCATCGTTCAAGCCTTCGCTACCGCCGCGAAAGACGGCAAGACTGCGCTCGATGCGGCTCTCGAATTGCGCGGAGTAGGTGAAGGCAAGTGCGGATGCCGCCGCGACCCCAAGCAGCATCACCGCCAGCAGCCGCTTGCGGCCGATCCGCTGCCAGCCGCTGAGCAGGAGCACCAGCGCGTACACCAGCCAGGAGGCGCGCGAACCGGCGAGCAGGATCACCGCGCCGAAGCCCATGGCGGTGGCGATCCAGCCGGCAGCGTGAAAGCGAACGACGGCCGCTTCAAGCGCAAAGGGCGACAGCGTGGCCAGCACCAGTCCCAGTTTCAGATTGTCGGCGCCGAAGATCCCGCTCAGGCGATCGGAGGAATTGGCGCCGCCGATGCTCCAGCCGGTGATCGCCTGCACGGCGGCGTCCAGAGCCCAGAAACCGGCGATCAGGCCGAGGCCGACGAAGGTAATCCGGCGGCCGCGACGCGTGGCCACGGCAATGCCGGCGAGCCACAGGAAAGGCAGGTAGCGAAGATCGAACAGCACTTCGCGCCAGGCGCGGCTGCGCGCGCCGGCGTCGAAGGCCGAGAACAACTCCGGAAGCCAGTAGCAGAAGAACAGCGCTGTGATCAGGGCCCAGGCCTCGCGACTGAGCAGGGCGGTGCCGTCGCGAAATCGGCGCAAGGACAAGGCGACCAGGCTGGCCAGGGAGCCCGCAGTGAGCAGTGCTTCGGCCAGGCCCACCGTCGGCCACAACGCCACGAAGGCGAGCACGACCCAAGGTGTCCATCCGAATCGGGTTACTTCAGCCGGCGAGTGATTCATAAAGCTTCAAGGTTTGCGCCTGCATTTCCGCCAAGGTTTGCGGGTGGATGATGCCCATGCGCGGCGGCCGTTCCAGGAATCGCAGTGTAGTGGCCAGCAGCGCGTCTACGTTACCCGCTTCCACCGCGCCCTCGGGAAAATGCCTGGCGAGCAATTCCCCGACACCGCCACGCGACCAGCCGATGACCGGGGTGCCAGTCGACAGCGCTTCCACGACCGTGCGTCCGAATGCTTCGGACTGCGAAGAAAGCTGCAGCACCAGATCGCTCTGCCGATAGGCCTCGGCGACCGCCTCGATCGGCGGCGTGATCTCAAGCCATTGGCCGACGCCGAGATTGCGCGCGCGTTCCTCGAGCTCGGCGATGTAGCTCTCGCGTCCCGCCTCGCGCGCGCCGAGCAGGCACAGCCGGGCATCCACGCCGGTCGCGCGAACAGCGGCAAGCAGGTCGATCGCCGTGGCATGGCCTTTGAGCCGCGTTCCGCGCGCAGGCATCAACAACAAGGGATGCGCAGCCCGGTCCGCGGTCACCTCTGCCCGAGGTGCGAACTGCTGTGGATCCACGCCGCGCTCGATCACCAGCACACGCGCCGGATCCGTCCGCGGCCAGTGCCGAAGCACGTGCCGACGAACTGTCTCGGACACGCAGATCACGCGTTCGCCGCGGGTGAGGATGCCTGAATAGGCACCGGGCGAATTCAGTCCGTGCACGGTGGTGACGAAGTGCGGGCGCGGCGATTGCGCGCCTTTCAGCGCGAGCCAGCCGATCCACGCCGGCAGCCGCGAGCGAGCGTGCACGATGTCTGGCTTCAGGCTCGCGAAGATCCGGCGCAACGCAGCGACGTGGCGCAAAGTGCGGGGCGACTTGCCGCCGATGTCGAGGCTGACGTGGGTGCTGCCGGCGGCCTGCAAGCCATCGACCAGGCGACCACCGCGCGACACCACCACCGAATGGTGCCCGGCATCGACCAGTGCCTTGGCTATCTCGAGCGTGGCGCGCTCGACTCCGCCGCTCGAGAGCGCCGGCAGCAACTGGATGACCGTCAACCGGCGCATGCGGCGGCTGCGACGCGCTTCAGTCGGAGAGCACGAAGACAGCGCCGCAGTACGGACACTTGGCCGAGCCGGTCGCCTCGATCGGCAAGTACACCCGCGGATGCGAGTTCCACAGCGCCATCGCCGGCGTCGGGCAGCTCAACGGCAGCTCGGCGCGGGCGACCTGGTAACGACGCTCGGCATTGGCCGGCAGGGGCTCGATCGAGGACATGATGGCAATCCGGCAGGGTCAGGCCGGCATTTTACCGCGTCCGCGACACCTTTTTTGCCTCATTCGCCGGCCGGCTTCGCCTGTTGCGCCTCCAGGGAAATGCGCAGCTGCACTTCGTCGGCAACCGCAGGCACCATGCCACCGACTCCGAATTCCGAGCGCTTGATGGTCGCCGTGGCGTCAAAACCGGCTGCCGGGGTCTTGCGCATCGGATGGACGCCGACCTGGTTGATGGTCACGGCCAACGTGACCGGCCGGGTCACGCCATGGATGGTCAATGCGCCAGCGACGCGCAGGGTGTCCTTGTCCACGACGGTCACCCGGCTGCTTTTGAAGCTGGCGGTCGGGAACGTGGCCACGTCGAAAAAATCGGCGCTGCTCAGGTGCACGTCGAGCTTCGGTACGCCAGTGCTCAGGCTGGTCATTGGCAGCTGGACGTCAATCGAGGCGGCGGCAGGTTTTGCCGGGTCGAACTCGAACGTGCCGGTAACCTGATTCAGGCGCGCGCTCAGGTTGGCGTAGCCAAGGTGCTGGTAGGTGAAGTGCACCTGCGTGTGGTTGCTGTCGATCTGGTAGCTCGCCGCGGTGGCGGTTCCCGCCAGGGCGAACGCGAGCGCGGCAGAAAGGACGAAAAGTTTCATGGCTTACTCCGGATCAGGCGAGGACGCAGGCTTCTTCGAACGCCAGGCGCGGGGAACGGGGCATCAGCGAGGCGGGATCGCCATGGCCGAGGTTGATCAGGAAATTGGACTTGACCGACGTTCCGGCAAAAAACTCGGCATCCAGCCGGGCGTTGTCGAAACCCGACATGGGCCCGCAATCCAGGCCCAGCGCGCGCGCGGCGAAGATCAGGTAAGCGCCTTGCAGGGTCGCATTGCGGAACGCCGTGGTTTCGATCAACGCCGGCTTGCCGGCGAACCAGCTGCGCGCGTCGGTGTGTGGGAACAATTGCGGCAGCTTGTCGTAGAACGCGTAGTCGCTGCCGACAATCACGGTGACCGGCGCGGACATGGTCTTGTCGATATTGCTGTCGTCGAGCGCAGGGCGGAGCCGCGCCTTGGCCTCGGCCGAACGGACGAAGACGAAGCGGGCCGGGCAGGAGTTGGCGCTGGTCGGCCCCATGCGCGCGAGTTCGTACACACGGCGCAACTGCTCGTCTTCGACTGGCTGGTCGAGCCAAGACTGCTTCGGGCCCCCGTAGGTCCGGGCGTGTCGGAACAACTGGTCCAGCGCATTGCCATCGAGCGGGTTCGGCATCGTTATCTCCAAAAGTGGCGCAATGGTCGCAGACCTGGCATGAAGGAAGTGTATTGGCCATCCCGGCCGTGCGCAGCCGGCTGCTCGCAACATATCGTTGTCAGCCACGCAACGTGCATGAAGCCCGTGCAGGAAGCCGGGACAAGCAGAGCTGATAAGCTCGCCTTGTCCGTGCCGCAGTCCCAAGGTCCTGATGCCAATGCAACCCATCGAGCCATGTTGGGTCATCCATGACGGCAGTGCCGGCAATCGCCGCCAGGCCACGGCGCTTGCGGCCGCGCTGAAGCTGCCTTTCCGCGAGTGGACGTTGCAGGCGCGGGCGCCGCATCGCTGGCTCGCCCCGCGCAAGCTGCCCGGACATGAACGCGCGCTCGACGATGGGTTTTCCGACGCGCTTGCCGGTTCGTTGCCTGCGTTGGCCATCGGCTGCGGTCGACTCGCCGCCCTGGCGACCCGCCTGGCTGGCGAGGCCGGCATCCGCTCGATCCAGATCCTGAATCCGCACATCGATCCGCGACACTGGGACCTGGTGATCGCTCCCGTGCACGATCGGCTGCGCGGCGAAAATGTCGTCGCCATGCTTGGCAGCCTGTCGCCGGTGGACGCCGCATGGCTGGAGCAGGCGCGCCGGACCATGCCGCGCATCGGCGAGATGCCGGCACCACGCACGGCGGTGTTGCTCGGCGGACCGACGCCGGCCACGCGGTTCGATCGCGCGGCACTGGAGGTTCTGTGCAGCAAGCTTGACCGCTGGCTCGCGGTTGAAGGCGGCAGCGGCTTGCTCTGCGGTTCGCGCAGGACGCCGGCGGCATGGGCGCCGTTGCTGCGCGAACGCTATGGCGGCAAGGACGGCCTGGTCTGGATGGATACGATCGATGGCGAGAATCCGTATCCCGCCGTGCTCGGATGGGCCGATCGAATCATCGTCTCGCCAGATTCGGTCAACATGGTCTCCGAAGCCTGCGCCACGTCGGTGCCAGTGTTCGTCGCCGAACCCGAGCGCGCGACCGGCAGGGTGGCCGACTTCCTCGCATCCTTGTTGCAAATGGGCAGGGTGCAGGCGCAAGGGCCCGAGCCCGGCTGGCACCACGCCATCGCGCTCGCGGAAACGGAGCGCGTGGCAGCCGCGGTGCGGGAACGACTCAGCCTGGACTGAAATCCAGTCCGTGCAGTCGGCATGCGTCGCGAACCAGCTGGCGCGCCTGCGAGATCTCCGCATCCTCCAGGCAGATGCGCGGCCGGCGGTCGAGCGTGCAGTCCAGGCCCCGCGCCAGCAAGGTGCGATGGGCGAGCAGCAAGCCCGATGAGTCGCCGACGGCAAGGTCGCCGGTGCCGACCAGCGCCCGGATGAGCGCGGGCGTATCGGTGGCGCCGGCCAGCACGGGGTGCCTGGCAGCACCGGCCAACACGCGTTCCTGCAGCAGGAATTCCAGATCGACCAGGCCACCTTCGCCCTGCTTGAGGTCGAAGCGGACGCCGTCGCTGCGATCCAGTTCGTCGCGCATGCGCCGGCGCATCGCCAATACATCGGCGAGTAGCACGTCCACGTCGCGATCACGCACCAGCAACTGCTGGCGCAGTTGTTCGAAGGCGGCGCACACGGAGGGGTCGCCGGCAACGGCGCGGGCGCGGACCAGGGCCTGCTGCTCCCAGGTCCAGGCGCGGTTACGCTGGTACTCGGAAAAACTCTGCAGGCTCGAGACCAGCACGCCCTTGGCACCGTCGGGGCGCAGCCGGACATCCACTTCGTACAACCTGCCAGCGCCGGTTACCGTGCCAAGCAGGCTGACCAGTTTCTGTGCCAGCCGCGCGAAAAACCTTGGCGCCTCCAGCGGCCGCGGCCCGTCCGACACTTCAGCGCCATTGGCATCGTGCAGGAACACCAAGTCCAGGTCGGAATCAAAACCAAGCTCGCGGCCGCCGACGCTACCGTAGGCGACCACGGCAAATCCGACGCCGGGAATATCCCCGTGCGCCAGCTGGAGCTCGCGCCGCGCCAGTACCAGCACATGGGTCAGCAGTCCGTCGGCCAGCAGCGCCAATTGCCGCGCGCTGTCGAGCGCTGGCTGGCGTTGCGCCAGGGTCGCCAGCGCGATCCGGAACGACAGGCTCTGCTTGAGTTCGTTCAATACCGCCAACGCCGCTTCCACGTCCAGGGCCTGCATTGCGCCGGCATGCGCCACTAGTTCGCGGCGCAGCTGTTGGTCATCGGGAATGGCGCCGGCAGCCCGGCTGTCGAGCAATTCATCGAGCAGCAACGGATGCCCGGCGAGCCGCTCGGAGAGCAGGGAGCTGCGCGCGGTGACGTCCACCAGGCGGGCCAGCGCGGCTGGCTGTTCATCGAGCAGCGCGAGATAACTGGTCCTGCGCGCAATCGACTGCATGAGCGCCAGACCGCGCGGCAATGCCGCATCGGGGGCGCTGCTGTGCGCGGATGCCTCGATCAGCGCCGGCAGCACGTGGTCAAGGCGCTGCCGGGCACGTTCCGACAAGCCACGCACAGCGAGCGAACGGGCAAAATCACGCAGCCGCACATGATGGCCTTCGGCGTCGGAAAATCCGGCGTCGGTCAACACCATCGCATCGCCCTGTTCGGGAAGTTGTTGCCAGTAGCGCGCGATGGAGCTGCGTTCGAGTTTCCGGCGACGCGCCTGCAGCAAGCCGTCGAATGCCTCCGAGACCACTGCGCGGTGGCCGTCGAGCACCGACATCAGTTCGCCGTGATCGGCGAAGGAGAGCGAGCGGGCGATCCGCAAGCGGCTCAGCGCGCTGTCGGGCAACTCATGCGTCTGCTGGTCGGCCAGCATCTGCACCCGGTTCTCAAGCCGACGCAGGAAACGGTAGGCATTACCGAGTGCTTCCGCAGTGGACTCTGGCAAGTGACCGGCCGATGCAAGCGCCGATAGCGCCGGCAACAAGCCGCGCGCGCGCAGGGCCGGCTCGCGGCCGCCGCGGATGAGCTGCAGCGCCTGGACCAGGAATTCGATCTCCCGGATGCCGCCCGGGCCGAGCTTCAGGTTCTCGGCCATCTCGCGCTTCTGCACATCAGCATCGATCATCGCCTTCATCTCGCGCAGCCCATCGAGCGCGGTGTAGTCCAGGTAGCGGCGATAGACGAACGGACGCAGCGCCTCCAGCAAGCGCTCGCCGGCGGCGATGTCGCCCGCCACCGGCCGCGCCTTGATCCATGCGTAGCGCTCCCAATCCCGGCCGTCGCGCTGGTAATACTGCTCCATCGCCGGGAAGCTCAATGCCAGCCGCCCCGAGGCGCCGAACGGTCGCAGGCGCAGGTCAACGCGATGGCAGAAGCCATCGGCGGTGACTTCGCCGAGCAGTTGCGCCAACCTCTGGCCAATGCGGGTGAAATAGTTCTCGGCATCGAGCGGGCGCGCGCCGTTGCTCGTCCCGTGTTCCTCGAACGCGTAGATGAGATCGATGTCCGAGGAGAAATTCAGCTCGCGGCCGCCCAGCTTGCCCAGGCCGAAAATGACCAGCGACTGTGCATGGCCCGCCTCGTCGCGCAGCTCGCCGTGGCGCGCGGCCACCAGCCCGGATACCGCGGCCAGTGCGGTCGCCAGCGCCTGTTCGGCGACCCAGCTGCTGCCAGCCAGTGTGGCTTCGACGTCATCGATGCCATGCACGTCACGCCAGATCAGTCGCGTCGACTCAGAGGCGCGCCAGCGTCGCAATTGCGCGGCCCATTCGCCTTCACGCTCCGGCGACAGGATCGGCGGTGGATACGGCGGCTGGTCGAGCTGCGCCAGCAAGCCCGGCTGTCGTGCCAGGGTTTCCGTCGCGAAATCGCTGGCGGTCAGCAACGGTTTGAGGCGCTCGCGCTCCCCTCGCGTGAGCGCGGGGTCGAGCTCCGCCAGCCGCCGCACGGCGCGGTCGAGTAGCGAGGTCAGGGCCTGTTCGGTCTCGGCGGACATGGTCAAAAAGAAAGCCCGCAGCGCATAAGCAACTGCGGGCTATCCTGCCCCTCCCCCACTAGCCGAAGCACGGGCATCGTGGCTGTCCCGCCGCCGATGCGCACGTTGCAGCGCAGCAAATCACAGGACCAGCCAGGTCACCATCGCAAGGAAGGTACCCATGCTGACCACGTCGGTGATGGTGGTCAGGAAGATGCTCGATGCGGTGGCCGGATCGGCGCCCATGCGGCGCAGCAACAGCGGGATGCCTGCGCCCGAGATGCCGGCGGTGATGCAGGCGACGATCATCGCGAACATCGTCAGCAGCGCCAGCATGATCGGCGAGCCGTGCTCGGGATGGCGGGCGGAGACGATGTACATCGCGACGCCGCCGAGGGCGCCGGTGACGGCGCCGTTCAACGCGCCGAGCGTCGCTTCCTTGGCGAGCAGCTTCACCACCGGGATTGCTTTCAGTTCGCCCAGCGTCATGCCGCGCAAGGTCACGGCGAGTGCCTGGCAGCCCAGGTTGCCGCTCTGCCCGCCGAGCACCGGCAGGAACATCGCCAGCACGACGATCTTGTCGATCGTTTCCTGGAAGATGCCGACCACGGCCGCGGTAATGAACACCGTCAGCAGGTTGATCTGCAACCACGGATGGCGAAACTTGAAGCTACGCATCAGTGGCGTGGCCAGCCGCTCTTCGCGCTCGACACCGACCATGGCGCCGGCCTGCGCGGAAATCTCGAAGGCCTGTTGCTCGAACAGCACCTGCCCGCGCACCTGGCCGACCAGCGTGCCGTCTTCCTCGCAAACCGGGTACACCGGATAGTGCCGGGTGACCACCTCGCGCATTGCCTGCACCAGCGTCATGTCCGGCAACAGGAAGAATGGCGCGCGCAGCATCACCTGGTCGAGCGTCTGCGTGCGTTCGGCGTAGAGCAGTTCGCGAAACGCAGTGACGCCGATCAGCCGGTTGGCCGCATCCACCACGAACAGGTAAGTGACCATCCGTTGCCGGATCGTCTCGCGCAGCACGTCGACCGCGGTGGCGACACTGGTGCCGCTTCGAAACACCGCCGGTGGATCCTCAAGCAACCGCCCAACCGAACCTTCCGGATAACGCAGCGATTCCGCCCAGTCAGTGCCGGCCGGGGCTGCATCCATGATTCGTTCCCGGCTCTCTTCCGACATCGCCGAGAGAATCCGGTTGGCCCGGCCCGGCGGCAGCGCCGACAACACGCGCGCAGCGTCGGACGGCTCCTCAAGATCCAGGGTCTCGATGGCGGACTGGGTGTCGAGTCGCGCGACCTGACGGAGCAGCGGATTGGGTTCCTGCGGCAACGTGCTTCCCCTGTTTCAAGGACTCCGACGCCCTAGGGTAGCCCAATCGAGCGCAATATGGCGCAGATTGCAGGGGCGAAAAGGGCTCCACTGAGGCGGGACGTTCGGTCTCGCGCGGCGGTCGGCCGGGTTTGCTCCGTGGATGCCGCCGAAATCACAGGCGGTAGATCGGATACAGATTGAACTGTTCATCCCAAGACGCGTGCCGGCACAGGAAGAACTCCAGCCGCGCAGCGGGATCGCTGGCGAAGTCGGGCTCGCTGTCCAGCTTTACCTGGAACTGCCTGGCCAACGACGGATTCGCCTCCAGCATTTCCCGCGCGATCTGCTCGGCCACATACGGCTCCATGTGCTCCTTCTGCTCGAAGCAGCCATTGAAAAAGCCCCAGGCGGCAAAAGAGTCCGGTGCCTGCGGCTCGAGCAAGGCCAGCAACAGGCGGGCACGTGGCTGTGCAATCGGTACGAAAAGCGAGCCGGCCGGGACCTTGCGCGACTCCAGCTGCCAGGCCCCTCGCAGCGTCACGCGCATGCGACCCTCGAAAGGCGCTGCTGAAAAGCTGGCGTGCCCGACGCGAAACGCCTGCAAGTCGACCGGGGCGGCCGACGACTCGAACGCCGTCGTGACAACACCATGCAGGCGCAACTTCTCGCCGACCTGCGAGGCGTAAGCGGCGGGAACGACATAGCCGCGTCCAGGAGCCTGGACCACCAGCGAGGGCTCGGTGTTCCGGCGAAACGGCACGTGCCAGACCTGCGTTGTCGTGGGGTCGTAGCGGGTGACCAACTCGCCGGAAATGGCGGAGCGCGTGCGGGTGTAAGCGTAGCCGCGGAAGTCGATCATTTCGACGTTGGCGGCATCGCTGGTATCGCGAAAATCCGGGCCACCGGCCGTCGGCTCGCGCCAGCCTGAGGCAAAGTCGAGGGCGAAGTCTTTGCCGGCCGCTTCCATTCCGGCACGGTCGGCTTGCATGGCCAGCGCCAGCCAGCGCTGGCCATGCTGTGCCGTCAACTGAACCAGGCCAAGGATGGTATTGCGGGTAACCCGGACGCGCGTGGCGTAATCCTTCCACGAATGCGTTTCGACCAGCACGGTAAAGCGGTTGCGGGCGGCAAAGTAGCCGGTGGAAAACCGCGCTCCATAGACGGTGAGCAGAAAACCGGACGACGGATCGTCGATCTCGTACAGGTCGGGATAGAACGGAAGCGGCACTGATCCCGACGCGGCCAGCTTGCTGATGAGCTCGTCGCGAATCTGCAGGCCGCTGGAAAACAGCAGCGGGTCGCCCTGGTTGACCGGCTCCACCTGCAAGGAAATGTCGGGCTCGAAATCGGCACCGTCAGTAACGTGCATGTCGGCGCATAGCAGCGGGTCCCACTCATCGAGCAGGCGCAGCATCGCCTGCATCTCCGGCGCATCGGCCTTGGTGTAGTCGCGATTGAGGTTGAGGTTTTGCGCGGTGCTGCGCCAACCAGTCTCCTCCGGACCCGTCTGGTTGGGCCGATTCCAGCGCTCGAAGCGTTCGTGACCATCGGTGTTGAATGCGGGCACGAACAGGATGGCGATGTGCCTGAGTTCGTCGGCGTCGCCGTTCAGCAATTCCTGCAGCGCGATGAAGCCGGCATCCTTGCCGTCGCTCTCGCCGGGGTGGATGCCGCCCTGGAGCATCAGCAGCGGAATAGAGCGCGCCTGCAGTTCGGCCGCACTCGCTGCGCCCGTGCGAGTAATGATCAGCGCGCGCATCGGCCGATTTTCGGCCGAACGCCCGTACTCGAAGCTCCGGACCGCCTCCGGCCAGGTGCGGACGAAGGCCTCCGCAAGGCGCTCTACTTCATCTGTCCGGCCAGTCTGCCGGAACCCGGATTGTTCGGCGAGGGTAAGCAGTGCGAGCGAGTCGTGGCCCATCGTTCGGATCCGCAATCGGTGACGTCGCGCCAGTGTCGCATGAAGCCCTCGCCTGACAAACGAAGCTTGCATGAGCATCGTGGCGTTAGCGGCTAGACTTCCGATACCCTCCGAGGACTCGACATGGCCCAGAGCATCCACGATTTCCACGACGACCCGCGCAACGCCGACATCCGCATCTGGATAAGCGGCACGCTCAAAGCGCGCGGCGAAGCTGTCGTCTCGGTATTCGACAGCGGTTTCGTGCTCGGCGATGGTGTCTGGGAAGGCCTGCGCGTGGTCGACGGACATCCGCTGTTCCTCGATGCGCATCTAGACCGCCTGTATGAAGGCGCCAAGGCGTTGGCGCTGGACATCGGCCACGATCGCGGCGAGCTGACCCGGGCCATCTACGCCACGCTGGCGGCCAACGACATGAGTGATGGCGTGCACGTGCGGCTGATGGTTACCCGCGGCGTCAAGCGCACTCCCTACCAGGATCCACGAGTCACGATCGGGCCGGCGACCATCGTCATCATCGCCGAATTCAAGACGGCCAAGCCGGAAACGCTGGCGACCGGCTTGAACCTGTTCACCGTGCACGTGCGCCGCGGTTATCCGGACGTGCAGGATCCCAAGCTCAACAGCCACAGCAAGCTCAATTGCATCACGGCCTGCATCCAGGCCACGGCCGCCGGCGCCGACGAGGCGCTGATGCTCGATCCGCATGGCTTCGTGGCGACCTGCAATTCCACCCATTTCTTCATCGTGCGCAAGGAAGCAGTCTGGACCTCGACTGGCGACTACTGCCTGGGCGGCATCACCCGCGCCAATGTGCTGCAAGCCTGCCGCGAAGCGGACATTCCTTGCTTCGAGAAGAACTTCAGCCTGACCGAGGTCTATGGCGCCGAGGAAGCCTTCGTCACCGGCACCTTTGCCGGCGTGGTGCCGGTGCGCATGATTGATGGACGCAGCATTGGCGATGGCCGGCCCGGGCCGATGGTGGCGCGCCTGCAGGGGCTGTATCGCGACCTGGTGCAACGTGACGTTGCCTTCCGCGCCGGAGCGCGGCTGGCGTGAGTGACCTGCGGATCGGTCGCTCCCGGCTTCCTGCCTCCCGCGACACTAGCGCGTCCCTGCGCGTCGGTCGCTCCCGGCTTCCTGCCTCCCGCGACACTAGCGCGTCCCTGCGCGTCGGTATGTGGAGCGGGCCGCGCAACATATCGACCGCGATGATGCGCGCCTGGGAAAATCGCGGCGACTGCGTGGTCAGCGACGAGCCGCTGTATGCCGCCTACCTGGCCGCCACCGGCCTAGACCATCCGGGCCGCGAGGAAGTGATTGCCGCCGGAGACACCGACGCGCGGCACGTGGCCGAGGTCCTGCTCGGTCCGATTCCGGGCGGCCAGCCGATCTGGTACCAGAAGCACATGAGCCACCACCTGTTGCCGTACAGCGACCACGAGTGGATCCACGCCCTGGACAATATGTTCCTGATTCGCGATCCCGCCGAGGTGGTGGCCTCGTACCTGAAGTCGCGTGCGGCGGTGCTGCCTGAAGACATCGGACTGTTGCAGCAGGGCCAGCTGTTCGACGAATTGCTCGAACGCACCGGCAACACACCACTGGTAATCGACGCCGCAGACTTTCTGCAGGCGCCGGAAGCCTACCTGCGGGCAATCTGCGCACGGCTCGGCATCGAATTTCGCGACTGCATGCTGCAGTGGCCGGCCGGTCCGCGCGACAGCGACGGTATCTGGGCGCCGCACTGGTACGACGCGGTCTGGAAGTCCACCGGCTTCGAGCCCTGGCGACCACGTGAAGCGCCTCTGGACGAGCAAGTGGCGTGGGTGGCGGAGGCCTGTCGCCCCGCCTACGACCGGTTACACGGGCAGCGCCTGCGCATTGCGACGGTCTGACAGGGGGGGGGCCGGCGCTGCCTGCGGCGCCCGTGGCAGAACACCGAGATAGACCAAAGAATCTTATGGTATAAGCCTGAATGGCTGATGTGAGTTTTTCGTTAACCGGGCCATGCACGTATCCATTCTGGGGGAGTACAAGATGACGCACAGCAGGAAAAACAGGGGATTGTCCGCAAAATTGACGCGCCGCTCGCTCGCCGCCGTCACGGCCTCAACGCTATTCCTTGGCATGGCCGGAGTGGCAAGCGCCCAGACTGCCGACGCAACCAGCACTCAGCCCACTGAGACGAAGGAAGTCAGCGAGCTGGGGTCGGTAGTGGTAACCGGCACCCACAAGGTCGGCCTGTCGCCAACAGAGACGCTCTCGCCGATCGATGTGTATGGTGGGTTTCAGGTGCAGCAGCAAGCCTCCTTTGATTTTACGGATGCGCTGACCAAGCTGACGCCGGCGTTGAATACACAGCGGTTCCCGATCGCGGACGGCACGGCCTTTGTCCGCCCCGTGTCATTGCGCAACCTGGCACCCGACCAGACCCTGGTCCTGATCAATGGCATCCGCAGGCACCGCTCTGCCTTGGTCAATCTGCAATTGGCACCGCTGGGCACCGTCAATCAGGGTGCGCAAAGCGTGGATTTCTCGGCCATTCCGGGCAAGGCCATCCAGCAGGTCGAGGTGTTGCGAGATGGCGCGGCCGTACTTTACGGTTCCGATGCCATTGCCGGCGTGATCAACGTGATTCTCAATAATGCCAGTTCAGGCGCGTCGGTCAGCGCCCAATACGGCGAATATAAAGAAGGCGATGGCGCCCGGACCAAGATCGATGCCAATGCCGGGTTTGCACTTGGCAAGTCCGGCTTCATGAACGTCACTCTCGAACACGCCACGTCTGATCTCACCTCGCGTGGCAACCCGCGTCCGGATGCGGCCGCGATCGCCGATATTGTCGGCGCCGACAAGGTCCCCTATAACGGCTTTGGCCAGCGCTGGGGCGATCCGGACATTGATGCCAACAAACTGTTCATCAACGCCGGGATTGACCTCAACGAAAACGTAGAGTTGTACGGATTCGGCAGCTACATGGACAACAAGACCTTGTCCGGCTTCTTCTATCGCCGGCCCGTGCTCCCGGCGTCCTACGGCATCAGCGCCCGATCAACATTGATGACCGACGTTGTGATCAACGCCACCGGTGTGGCCTGCGGCCAACCGACGCAGCCTCCCTGTGATTTCCTGCCGGATCCGGCGTCGCAATCCCTGGTGGACAGCATCACCGCTGCCGGGCTCAATCCAGCGGACTACATCACGGCCGATGCCTCCAGCCCAAGCGGTTGGGTTTTGCAGAATCCGATTCAGAGCCTGTTTCCCGGCGGCTATAGCCCCTTGTTTGGCGCCGACATCACAGACTACGAAGGCGTAGTTGGGTTGCGTGGTGAATCTGGCAACTTCAAATGGGATTTCCATGGCCGCTACGGGCAAGACAAACTGTCGTATGTGCTTGAGCAATCCATCAATCCGAGCCTCGGACGCCTATCCCCGACGACATTCAATCCAGGCACGCTGACGCAAGAAGAGAGCGAGGTCGGGGCGGATTTCGTCAAATCCTTTGATGGCTCTCCGGCCACGCTGGCTTTTGGTGCGCTCTGGCGCAATGAGACCTACACCATTGGCGCCGGTGATGTCGGATCCACTGCCGTCGGCCCGACGTTTGCGCAATTCGGCGTCGGATCGGATGGCTTCCAGGGCTTTTTCCCGGACTCTGTCGGCAAATTCAAGAGCGACAGCTATTCGGCCTACGTTGATCTGGAAACCGATCTCACCGACAAGCTTTCAGGCGCGGCGGCGGTCCGCTATGAGAAGGTCGATGACTTTGATTCCGCCGTCGTCTACAAGCTCTCCGCGCGCTATGCGTTTAACGATTCGTTTGCGATGCGGGCAACGTACAACACTGGCTTCCGCGTGCCGACGCCGGGGCAAGTACACACACTCAATGTCACCACCACCGCGGACTCCAGCGGCAACTTGATTCCAAGCGGAACCTACCCGGTCGACAACCCCGTTGCCATGGCGCTTGGGGCAGTTTCCCTTGATACGGAAAAATCCAAAAACTACACCATCGGTTTCGTCTGGGAGCCCTCGGCCAACACCAGTATCACGCTCGATTACTACCGCCTCAAGATTGCCGATCGTATTGGCCTGTTGTCCAAGACGGTCACGCAGGACGCGGTCGATATCCTCGATGCGCAAGGCTTTCCGAATGCCCAGTTGTTGCTGGGCAGCAGCGCCAGTTACTTCAGCAATGCGTTCGATTCGGATGTGAGCGGCTTTGATTTTGTGATCAGCAATCGCTTCGAGTTGGGCGACGGAACACTGAACGTCGACTTTCGCCACAACTACAATAGGCATGATGTAAAAAGCGTCAAGCCGGGCACCATCAACGCCGGCCGTGTGTATGACCTGGAGAACCAGGTTCCGAAAAACCGGTCCGTGCTCACCTTTGACTATGGGCGCGGCAGGTTCGACGGGGTGCTTCGCCTGAACTACTACGGCAGCTGGCGGACCACCGGCGGGTTGTTTGGCCCTGGCGATGCGTCCGATGCGGTCGAGTATGGCAGTAATGTACTTGTCGACCTGGAAGCGCGGTTCAAGTTCAACGACACCTTCTCGATGGCCATTGGCGGTGACAATGTGTTCAATCGCTACCCGGACGCGGAAAAGGATGGCACCTTGCGCTTCCTGGGCGCCGAGTACGCGGTAACGTCTCCTTTCGGATTCAATGGCGGCTTCTGGTACGTGAGGGTCATGGCAGATTTCTGAACGACGCCGGTTCGCAGCCGCCAACACAGGGCCCTCCGGGGCCCTGTTCTTTATGCAGCTCGCACGCAGGATAATTCCGATTGTGGGCCGTCCACGGGGGATCACGATGAATCGGCTGCGACCAGCGGTTGCCACGGATATCCCGGATCTCCAGGAATTGATCGCGAGATCAGGCATTGGCCTGAGCGCGCCTTTCTACTCGCTGGAACAGGCGACGGCCATCACCCGGCACGTTTTTGGCGTTGACTCCCAACTTGTCGCGGATGGCACTTACTTTGTCATTCACGTCGATGGACAACTGTCGGCGTGCGGAGGCTGGAGTCGTCGGCGAACTCTATTTGGCGGCGATCAGACCAAGACGGGTGCCGACCCGCTGCTCGACCCAAGCAAGGAGCCGGCCAGAATCCGCGCTTTCTTTGTTGCACCAGAGCGAGCGAGGCAGGGTCTCGGGCGGCAGCTGATGGATCACTGCATCGCTTCCGCGCAATCGAATGGATTCGCAGCTCTTGAGCTCGTCTCTACCCTGCCTGGGGAGCCTTTGTACCTGGCCTCGGGGTTCACAATTCTTGATACATTTTCACTCGATCTGCCCGGCAACATCCAAGTCCCGGTTTCCCGCATGCGTCGTGATATTTGATTTCTCGATAAGGTCAGGCACGAGGCCGGGTCTTTTTCCAGTGACGCCCATCCTGCTTCGTTCCGGCATCCGTTATTCCACTGCTTCGAGGCCGCATTCTGCCGCGCAGTACCTGTGGACCAACGGCTACCTGGCCGCACCTGTGCCAACCGAGGTAGGCTAAGGTTGGGGTTTAGCCTGGTACCGCCCGGCCTCCCAATGCCACAGGCAACGCCCATGAACCTGGCTGATTTCACGATCGAAGAAGTGATCTACACCGGCGATGACACGGTAGTAGCCAGGGCCCGCTCGGAGCATGGCGATCGGGTGATGCTCAAGTATCAGGACAGCGACCGGCCCTCGCCGGATCTGCTGGCACGCTGGCAGCACGAGTACGCAGTGCTGCAGTCGATCGACTCGCAATGGGTAGTCAAATCGCTGGGACTCAAGCAAGTCGAACATGGCCTGGTGCTGGTCCTGGAAGACTTTGCCTCGACCAACCTGGCGCAACTGATTGCGCGCCAGCCGCTGGATCTCTCCGAACGAATGAGCCTGGCCATCCAGCTCGCCTCGGCGCTCAGCGCGGTGCACGCCCACGGGGTGATCCACGGCGACATCTCGCCGAAGAATGTGTTGGTCGCGGTCGCATCGATGCAGATCAAGCTCTGCGATTTCGGCCTCTCCAGCCGTCTCGATCGCGAGCAGAAGAGTATCCAGGAGACGTTTCTGCGCGGCACGCTGGAGTACATGTCGCCTGAGCAGACCGGACGCACCAACCTCGACGTCGACTACCGCAGCGATCTGTATTCGTTGGGCGTGAGCCTGTACGAACTGTTCTCGGGCCGCAAGCCGTTCCAGTCCGACGACCCGATGACCCTGCTGCATGCGCAGATCGCCATCATGCCGGCGCCGCTGCGCGAGATCGACCCGACCATCCCCGAGCCGCTGTCGGCGCTGGTGCAGAAGCTGCTCAGCAAGTACCCGGACGACCGCTACCAAAGCAGTTTCGGCCTGCTGCACGATCTCAAGCGCTGCAGCCAGCAGTGGCAACGCTCGCGGCGCATCGAGGCCTTCGCGCTGGCCCAGGCCGATATCCCGGAGCGCTTCTGCATCGCCCAGAAACTGTATGGCCGCGAGGCCGAGTGCGCCACGATCCTGTCCGCCTTCGAGCGAGCCAGCCTGGGCCGCGCCGAGCTGTTGCTGATCAGCGGCTATTCCGGCATCGGCAAGACTGCCGTGGTCAGCGAACTGCACGGTCCGATCATCGCCCGCCGCGGGTACTTCCTGCGTGGTAAGTGCGACCAGTACAGCCGCAACCAGCCCTATGCGGCGCTTTGCCAGGCCTTCCAGCAGTTGCTGCGGCAGTTGACGGTCGAGGGCGAGGAGCGCCGCAGCTACTGGAAAGCCACGCTGCAGGAAGCACTGGGCGAGAACGCCGGCGCCGTGGTCGAGATCCTGCCAAATCTGACTGACCTGATCGGCGAGCCGCCGCCGCTGCCGACGCTGCCGGCGGCGGAGAAGGAGAACCGCTTCCACATCGCCTTCTCCCAGTTCGTCAACGCCCTGGCCTCGCACAGCCATCCGCTGCTGGTGGTCCTCGACGATCTGCAGTGGGCCGATGCGCCGACCTTGCGCCTGCTTGAGCACCTGGTCCGGGACGAGGGCGAGCGCTGCGTGCTGGTGGTGGGCGCCTACCGCGACAACGAAGTGGACGAGCGTCATCCGCTGCAGGGGGCGATCAATGCCATCCGCCTGACCCAGGGCCACATCGACCAGTTGCAGCTGGACAACCTCGGCCTCGAGCACATCCGCCAGCTGATCGCCGACACCCTGCACTGCGAGCAAGCGACGGTCGCCTCGCTGGCCGAGCTGTGCCTGGAGAAAACCCAGGGCAATCCCTTCTTTCTAAGCCAGTTGCTACGCAGCCTGCATGAGCACGGCGAGATCCATTACCAGCGCGCCGAAGGCATCTGGGACTGGGATATCGAGGATATTCGCCGCCGCGGCATCACCGACAACGTCGTGGTGCTGATGCTGCAGAAGCTGCGCACGCTCGATGCGCCCACGCAAGAACTGCTGGCGATGGCCGCGCACCTGGGCGACAGCTTCGACCTGCGCCAGCTGATGGCCGTTGCCGCCCACGACGCGACCCGCACGGCGGCGACGCTGTGGCCGGCCCTGCAAGCCGGACTGGTGCTGCCGCTGAACGAGAATTACAAGTTTGACGGCAATCCGGAGCGCCTGCAGGCTGCGCGCTACCGCTTCCTGCATGACCGGGTGCAGCAGGCCGCTTACGGCCTGACGCCGCCCGAACAGCGCCAGCAGCTGCAGTTGCGCTGCGGCCGGCTGTTGCTGGCCGGCAGTTCCGAGGCCGAGCTCGAAGAACGCCTGTTCAACATCTTGCATGCGCTCAACAGCGCCGTGGATCTGGTCACCGACAGCAGCGAGCGCGGCCAGTTGCTGGCGCTGAATCTGCGCGGCGGCATGCGGGCGAAGTCGGCCTCGGCGCTGGCCACGGCGGTGGCGCTGTTGCGCCAGGCCAAGGCGCTGCTGGCGGCGGACGCCTGGCAGGTGCAGCCCGAGCAGACATTGCAGCTCTACACCGAATTGGCGGAAGCCGAATACCTTGCCGGCAACTTCGCGCAGGCTGAGGCGCTGTACCCGGAGGGTGTCGCCGCTGCGCCCGGGGCGATCGCCAAGGTCACGCTGTGCCTGGTGCAGGTCGACCAGTACAACATCACGGGTCGATTCGCCGATTCGATGCCGGTGCTGCGCCATGCGCTGGAACTGCTCGGCAGGGTGTTTCCCGCCAGCGACGAGGAAGCCGCCCCCTTGTTCCCGACCGAGTTCGCCGCCACCGAAGAGCAACTGGCGCAACGCAGCGAGGCCGAGCTGCTGACGGCACCGGAGATGCAGCGGCCGGAGATCCTGCTGGCGATGCGCGTGCACCTCGGCGTCTCTTACGCCGCCTACCAGATCGGCACTTTCAACACCTTCGTGCTCAACGCCAGCCGCATGGTCCAGGCCACGCTGAGCCACGGCCAGTGCGACCTCACGCCGGTCGCCTATGTCGCGTACCTGACCGCGATGTCGGCGATGAAGCGGCCGTACACCGCCTGCCACCAGATGGGCAAGCTGGCGCTGACCTTGGCCGAGCAACGCGAGAACAAGTATTTCCGGCTGACCGTCTACCAGTACTTCTCGGCCTTCTATCAGCACTGGGGCGAGCCGCTGCAGGCAACGCTGCCGTTCCTGGACAAGGGCGTGGAGCTGGGCCAGGCCGGCATCAACCCGCTGGCGGCCGGCTACTGCGTCCTGCTGCGCGCGGTGAACCGCTTCGCCCAGGGCGCCGCGCTCGACACCCTGCACCTGGAGTGCGAACGCGGCCTGAAGTTCCTGCAGCAAAGCCACCAAGCCAGTACCGAAACCATGCTGCTATACGGGATCCTGCTGCCGCTGCTGGCGCTGCGCGGGCAGACGCTCGGCGCCACCTCGTTTGACACCGCCAGCACCAGCTCGAGCGAGTTCTTCAAGGGCGACTACGCGACGCCGTCGATCCCGCTGGCGTTCCACATCAGTGCCATGGCCCGCCACGCCTACCTGCTCGACGACGCCCGGCAGTGGCGGCTGTGCGCAGACAACCTGGCCGTCGTCGGCCTGTGTCTGCCGGACAGCCCAGCTTTGGTCGAGGCCAAGTTCTACAGCGCGCTCGGCCTGCTCAACCCGGAGTTCCACGACGACGGCGCCCTGGCCGGCAACGTCGCCGCAGCCGAAGGCCACGCCGCGCAGTTCCGCGACTGGGCCGTCGGCTGCGCTGCCAACTTCCGCCACAAGGCCCTGCTCCTCGACGCCGAATTGGCACGCGTGCGCAGCGACGACGCCGCCGCCATGGACCTGTATGCGCAGGCCATCGACGCCGCCGCCGCGGCCGGCTTCACGGTCGGTGAGGCGTTGGCCAATGAACTGTATGCCCGCTTCTGGCTGAGCCGGAAGCAAAAGCAGCTGTCGAGCAATTTCATCCGCGATGCCTGGTATCACTATCGACGCTGGGGCGCCGAGGTCAAATGCCGGCATCTGGAGGCGCAGTGGCCGGAGGTTTCCTTCCGTTCGCTGGAACGTCCGCACACCGGCTCGCTGCAGTCGCAGTCACAGACCCAGTCGTACCGGAGCATTTCCGAGCACAGCGGCATGCTCGACCTGCACTCCTTGCTCAAGACCACGCAGTTCCTGGCCAAGGAAATCCAGCTCGACTCGCTGTTGCCGAAGATGCTCGACGTGCTGCTGGAGAACGCCGGCGCCGAGCTTGGCGCCATCATCCTGGTCGATGACGAGCAGCTTATCGTCGAGGCCGCCGGCGGCCTCACCGAGAACCGCCGTTTCGATTGCCAGTTGATCAACCGACCGTTGGCGGAACTGTGCGCCGGCGATCGCCCGGCCCTGCCGACCGCGATCATCGAGTACG
>JANPDF010000064.1:0-12577 GCA_031431355.1 Gammaproteobacteria bacterium | reverse complement strand
GGAGAAATTGCGCGAGCGGGTGCTGGGCATCCCGCGCGAGTGGGCGATCTATCTCGGCGCGTTGCTCGGCCTGGCGCCGATCGCCGGGCTGATGTGGGCGACCGGCAACAACGCCTTCACCCTCGACATCGGTTTCGACCTCACTCTCGCGCAGATGCTGATGCTGCTGGTACTGGCGGTGGTGCTGGTCTGGTTCGTCCTGTTCCTGATCCGCGAGTGCAACACCGTCGAGCGGCACCAGATGATCACACTGATGGTGTTGATCTTCATGGCGCTGATTTTCTTCACCCTGTACGAGCAGACCTACGGCTCGTGGGTGGTGTTCACCGATCGCCTGCTGACCAAGGATTTCTTCCCGAGCATGATCATCGAGGGCGGCTTGCCGCTCTGGTACTTCGTGCTGCCGGTGTTGCTGATGCCCGTGTCCTTCGTGATCGCCAACGCCATCCACGAACGCAACCCACGTTCGCCGCTGCCGCTGGCGGTGTTCGTGACCGGCGCGCTGATCGCCCTGCTGATGGTGCTGGGCATGGCCGTGCTACAGGCGCAGACCGGCGGCTCGCTGACCTTCCTGGGCGCGCTGTTCATCCTGCTGCTGGCGCCGCTGTTCACCGGCTTGTGGGGCTGGCTGGATCCGCGCGGCATCAATCCGAGCAAGCCGATGAAGAGTGCGATCGGCCTGTTGTTTGGCGCCCTGGCTTTCATTCCGCTGGCCATCGCCGCGCAGCAGAGTGGCGCCAGCGGGACGCTGTCCAGCGTGTGGTGGCTGGTGCTGGCTTACTTCGTACTGGAAGTCGGCGAGATGTGCCTGTCGCCGGTCGGCCTGTCGGCCGTGACCCAACTGTCGGTGCGTCGCGTCGCCAGCCTGATGATGGGCACCTGGTTCCTGGCCACGGCGTTCTCGGAGTTGCTCGCACACAAGCTGGCGACACTCGCCTCCATCGAGGATGCCGGCGAACTGGCGCAGCATTCGGCCGCCTGGGTCGCTGCCGCGGACAAGTATGCCGATCTGTTCTGGAAGCTGACCTGGGCCGGCCTTGCCTGCGCGGCGCTGGCGTTCCTGGCCGTGCCGATCCTCAAGCGGGGCATGCACGGGGTGAAGTGAGAGGGACGCAAGGCGTCGTGAAAAATCAGCTGCTTCGCGACTCCGCGATCTCGCCGATGACCTCGCGCAATCCGATCCGCCACTCCGGCAGGCTCAGGCCGAAATCGCGTTCGAAGCGGCTGGTGTCCAGCCGCGAATACGCCGGCCGCCGCGCCTTGGTCGCGTAGCCGCTACTGGGAATGCCGATCAGCTTCGGCGCTTTCGCCAGCACGCCGGCCACCAGCGCGTCGCCGTAGATGGCCATGGCGAATTCGTACCAGCTGCACTCGCCGTCAGCGACTACGTGCCAGGTGCCGTCGGCCGCGCTCTGCTTGCCCAATGCAAGCGCCGTGGCCGTGGCCAGCCAGCGCGCAGGCGTCGGCGAACCGATCTGGTCGTTGACGATCTGGATCTCCTCGCGTTCGGCCGCCAGCTTCAGCGCGGTGCGCAGGAAGTTCTGGCCGCGCGCCGCGTACACCCAGGCCGTGCGCAGGATCATGTGCCGGCAACCGCTATCGCGAATGGCCAGCTCGCCGGCCAGTTTGGTCTTTCCGTAAACGCTGACGGGACCGGTGGCGTCGTCCTCGCGAATCGGCCGGCGCAGCCGCCCATCGAACACGTAGTCGGTCGAGTAATGGACCAGCTTGGCGTCATGCCGACGGCAGGCCTGGGCAAGCTCGCCCACCGCCTCGGCGTTCACTCGTTCGGCGATCGCCGGTTCGTCCTCGGCACGATCGACCGCCGTGTGGGCGACCGCGTTGAGCACCAGTGCTGGACGATGCAGCTCGACCAGCGCGTCCAGGTCCCCCGGCCGTTCGAAGTCTACCTGCCCGCAGGCCTGGTGACCGGCCAGTTTGCCGGAATAGGTGTACGGCAGGATGTCGCCCAGCGGCGCGCAGGCCCGGTGCAGTTCGTAACCCAGTTGGCCATCGGCACCGAACAGCAGGATTTTCACGAATGGAACTCCGGGAGTCTTTCCGCAGCTATGTCAGCGAGCCAGGGCAGCACCGCGTCCTTGTCCGAGAGCAACGGCTCGCTGACCGGCCAGTCGATGGCCAGGCTTGCGTCGTTCCAGCGGATGCCGGCATCGGCCTCGCGCGAGTACGGCGCGGTGCAAAGATAATGAAAAATGACCCGTTCCGATAGCGTCACGAAGCCGTGGGCAAATCCTTCCGGGATCCAGAACAGGCGCCGGTTGGCGGCGCTCAACAGGACCGATGTCGAACGGCCAAAGGTGGGCGAGCCCCGGCGGATATCCACGGCGACGTCATGCGCCTCGCCCTCAAGCACGCTGACCAGCTTGCCCTGCGGCTGCGGCCACTGGTAATGCAGGCCGCGCAGGACGCCGCGAACGGAGGTCGAGATGTTGCTCTGCACGAAGTTCATGTCCAGTCCGTGCTGCGCCCAGCGCGGCTGGTTCCAGGACTCGAAGAACTCGCCGCGACTGTCGCCGTGCACTTGGGGCACGATCACCTTGCAGCCAGGCAGCTCGCTTTCGATGACTTTCATTCGACCTGACCGTGCTCGAGCAGGCTGAGCAGGTACTGTCCGTAACCGTTCTTGGACAGCGGCGCGGCCAGCGCGCGCAGCTGCGCCGGGTCGATCCAGCCCTTGAAAAACGCGATCTCCTCGGGGCAGCAGACCCGCAGTCCCTGCCGCGCCTCGATGGTCTCGATGAAATTGGAGGCCTGCATCAGCGACTCGTGGGTGCCGGTGTCCAGCCAGGCGTGTCCGCGTCCGAGTTTTTCCAGTTGCAGGGAACCATCTTCCAGGTAGCAGCGATTGAGGTCGGTGATCTCCAGCTCGCCGCGCGCAGACGGAGTCAGCCCGGCGGCGAATTCACTGGCGCGGTCATCGTAGAAGTACAGACCGGTCACCGCGTAATTGGAACGTGGCTGCGCTGGCTTCTCCTCGAGGCCGATGACCATCCCGTTGCTATCGAACTCGGCCACGCCGTAGCGTTCTGGATCACGAACCCAATAGCCGAACACGGTGGCGCCGTGGCTGCGCTCGTTGGCTCGCTTGAGCAGCTCGCTGAGCCCCTGTCCGTGGAAGATGTTGTCGCCCAGTACCAGGCAGCTTGGCGCACCGGCGAGGAAATCCCTGCCGATCAGCAGGGCCTGTGCCAAGCCGTCTGGCGAAGGTTGCACGGCGTACTCGATGCGCATGCCCCATTGCGAACCATCGCCCAGCAGCCGCTGGAACAGTGCCTGCTCGTGCGGCGTGTTGATGATGAGAACGTCGCGGATGCCAGCCAGCATCAGCACGCTGAGGGGGTAATAAATCATCGGCTTGTCGAACACCGGCAACAGCTGTTTGCTGATGCACTGGGTGATCGGGTACAGCCGGGTTCCGGAACCGCCCGCCAGGATGATGCCTTTCCGTTCCATGCTCAGGCTCCCTGCCCGATCCGTTCCATGCGGTAGCTTCCGTCGAGCACCCGCGCCACCCAGTCGCCGTGGGCCAGATACCAGTCCACGGTACGGTCTAGACCTTGTTCGAAGGCCACCGCCGGCGTCCAGCCAAGTTCGCGCTTGATCTTGGACGCGTCGATGGCGTAGCGGCGATCGTGGCCGGGACGGTCCGGCACGAAGGCAATCTGCGATTCGCGGGCAAGCCCGTCGGCGCGCGGCTGCTTCTGGTCGAGCAACTGGCAAATCGTCCGCACCACATCCAGGTTCTGCTTCTCGGCATCGCCGCCGACATTGTAGGTTTCGCCCAAGCGCCCTGCCTCCAGCACGCAGCGGATGGCCGCGCAGTGGTCGCTGACATAGAGCCAGTCGCGCACGTTGCGGCCGTCGCCGTAGACCGGGAGGGCGTCTCCGGCGAGCGCCTTCTGGATGATTAGCGGCACCAATTTTTCGGGAAACTGGTAGGGACCGTAGTTGTTCGAGCAATTGGTGGTCAGCACCGGCAGCCCGAAGGTGTGGTGGAAGGCACGCACCAGATGGTCGGATGCTGCCTTGCTGGCGGAATAAGGCGAGTTGGGGGCGTACGGCGTCTGCTCGGTGAACGCGCCGGTGTCGCCCAGCGAGCCGTAGACCTCATCGGTTGAGACGTGCAGGAAACGGAAGCGGCCGCGCTCGGCCGCCGGCGAGTCGCGCCAGTAGTCGCGCGCCGCCTCGAGCAAGGCGAGTGTGCCGACCACATTGGTCTGCACGAACGCTGCGGGACCGTCGATGGATCGGTCTACGTGGCTCTCGGCGGCGAAGTTGACGATCGCTTCCGGGCGGAACCGCGCGAGCAGGTCGGTGACCAGCGGGCGGTCGCCGATGTCGCCGTGCACGAACTCGTGGCATGGATTTCCGATCACGTGCGCCAGGGTGTCGAGATTGCCCGCGTAGGTGAGCGCGTCGAGATTGACGATGCGCAGGCCGGGATCTTCCAGCGCCTCGAGCACGAAGTTGCCGCCGATGAAACCGGCGCCGCCAGTGACCAGCCAGGTCTTCATCGACGCACTTTCCCCGAAACAATCCGGACCGCGCCCGGAGTGGCTATCTTGGCAGGAATGCCGGAAACCGTCGAACCCCAGCCGTTCAAATCCATGCGCGTTTCTTCGCCACCCAGACGGCCAGTGCCGAGGTCAGCAGCATGATTCCGGTCACGATCAGGAAGCCTTTCTGGCCCGTCTTGAAGAACGCCAGGTCGAAATTCATGCCCATCACCCCGGCGAAAAGAGCCAGGGAACCCATCAGTACGGTGATGAAGGTCAGCGCGCGCATCGTGTCGTTGGTCTTCTGCGTCGCCCGCATGGTCAGCAGTTCAAAGGAACCAATCACCAGGTCGCGCGCGTGGTCGAGGTCGTCCTCAGCGCGCTCGAGCCGCATGTTCAGGGTGTCGAAATACGGTTTCGACTCGGGCTGGTCGGTGGCCATGAAGTCCGGCCGGGCCAGGCCGTAGAACACGTCGCGGTGCGAATTGAGCATGCGCCGCAGGTCGGCGATCTGCCGTCGGGCCTTGACCAGGACTTCCAGCACGTGCGGCATGATCGGGGTGATCTGCTTGCCGAGGATGGACACCTCGACCTTGTCGATCTCGCGCACGATCGACTCCAGGGCCTGGAAATAGGCATTGAGCAGCCAGTCGAGCAGGCTCGCGGTAAACGACTCCGAGGACAGCGCGCCGATGGTGGAATCGCCCTTCTCGCGGTCGCGCAGCTCGTCGACGAAATCGATCCCGGCCTCGTGAACGGAGACCACGTAGTTCGGACCGGTCACCAGCGTCAACGGGTGCGCGACGAAGCGCCCGCCGCCGCCGGGCGATGGCGACTTGGCTGTCAGCCGGAAGCAGTCGCCGTAGTTGGCCAGTGCCGGACGGCTTTTCGGGTCGGCCTCCACGCGCAGGACGTCCGGCGCGCAGCCGAGCAATTCGGATACCTGCGCGACTTCTGCTGCCGTCGCCGAAACCAGGTCGATCCAGAGCAGTTGCCGGTCGCTGAGCGATCGGATGGCAAGGTCGGCGATGTCCGGCTCCGCGTCGGGCGCGTCGGCGGAATACAGCAAGACCTTGATTGCCATCGTGATAACCCTCGGATCGAAGCCGGATAATAGCCCATGGGCCGGCGCCGCCCCCGATGGACGGTTGCCACTTTCCTACTAAACGGACGTACAATAGCGCGCTGAATGCTGCTGTCCGGTCTCCCACCGGCGGCCCGGGGAGAGCTCATGGCGAAGTCTGAATTCGACGCGATCGTGGTCGGCGCCGGCCACAACGGCCTGGTCACCGCCTGTTATCTGGCGCGCGCGGGCTTGAAGGTACAGGTGCTCGAACGCAGCGACCGCGTCGGCGGCGCTGCGGTCAGCCGCAAGATCTACGACGACATCACCTACTCCAACTGCTCCTACGTCTGCAGCCTGTTGCGACCAGAGATCATGCGTACGCTGGAACTGCCGAAGTTCGGCCTGCAGATCATCCCGTACGAGGGCGGCGCAACCATGATGGCGAACGGCGACCACTACGCCGCCTATCGCAATGCGGATGCCAAGCGGCGCGAGATGGCGCGGCATAGCAAGCGCGATGCCGAGGCCTACCACCGCTATTCCAACGACGTGATGCGCCAGTGCAAGTTCATCAAGCCGCTGTTGATGCGCACGCCGCCGGACCCGACTTCGTTCAAGCCACGCGACCTGATGGAACTGCTGTACCTGGGCAAGCGCTTCCACGCAATGGGCGAGCAGCGCATGTACGACACCATCCGCTTCTTCACCATGAGCGCCGCGGATTATCTCGATGAATATTTCGAGAGCGACGTCATCAAGGGCCACCTGTCCGGCAGCTCGATCATCGGCACCGCGCTCGGCCCACGCTCGCCGGGCAGCGCCTACGTGCTGCTGCACCACTACATGGGCGAAGTGGACAACGCAGTCGGCTCCTGGGGTTTTGCCCGCGGCGGCATGGGCGCGATCACCCAGGCACTGGCGAAATCGCTGCAGGCATCCGGCGGCCAGGTGATGGTAGACGCAGCGGTGGACCAGATCCTGGTGCAAGGTGGCAAGGCCCGCGGCGTCCGCCTGGAAAGTGGCGAGGAAATCCTGGCGCCGCTGGTGGTCTCCAACCTCGACGTCAAGCGCACCTTCCTGAAGACCTTTGACCCGAACGACCTGCCGGCGGAGTTCGTCGAGCGCGTGCGCAATTTCCGCATCCGCGGCTCCAGCGGCAAGATCAACATCGCCCTCGACGGCGTGCCCAACTTCCCGTCTATCCCGAAAGACTCGCCAGTCATGAAGGGCGACCTGCATTACAGCGAGTCGCTGGACGAAGTCGAACGCGCCTACGACGACTGGAAGGAAGGCCGCTGGTCGACCATTCCCTACATCGACATGATCATGCCCTCGCTGATCGACCCGACCATGGCGCCGGAAGGCAAGCACTTCCTGTCGGTGTTCGTGCAGTACTGCCCGTACAAGCTCGCCGAGGGCGAGTGGAACCCGGAGCGCAAGCAGCGCTTCGGGCAGACCGTGATCGACGCCATCGCCCGCTACAGCCCCGACTTCAAGCAGCGCATCCTGCATGCGGAAATCCGCACGCCCAAGGACATCGAGGACGAGGTCGGCCTGACCGAGGGCAACATCTTCCAGGGCGAACTGACCATGGACCAGCTGATGTTCAATCGTCCGGTGCCCGGCTACGCGCAATACCGGACGCCGGTGAAGAACGTCTACATGTGCGGCTCCTCGACGCATCCCGGCGGCGGCGTGATGGGAGCGCCGGGTGCCAATGCCGCGCGCGAGATCCTGCGCGACCTCGGCCGGAGCAACTGACATGGCCGCCTCCAACGATTTCGACAGCATCGTCATTGGCGCCGGCCACAACGGCCTCGCCTGCGCCGCCACCCTCGCCCGCGCTGGACAGAGGGTGCTGGTGCTGGAAGCGGCAGCCGAAGCCGGCGGCGCGGCGCGCAATCGCGATTTGGCGCCGGGCTTCAAGGTGCCGGGCGCTGCGCACTTCCTGCATGCGCTGCCGAAAGCAGTGGCGACCGAACTGCAGCTCGAGCAGCATGGCCTGCGCCTGGCTGCGCGCGCCTTGCCGACGCACGCCCTGTCGATCGAGGGCGGCGCGCTGCGCTTCTCCGGGCAGGAACTGCGCGGCGCCTCCGCAGCCGATACCGCCGCCTACGCGACCTTCATCGCGCGCATGGAGCGATTCGCGACGGCGCTGCTGCCGATTTGGCAGATGGTTCCGCCGCGTCTGGTGTTCGACACCCTGGCGCAGAAGCTCGAATTCGCCAAGCTCGCCTGGCGCGTGCGCAGCATGGGCCGCGATGACATGCGCGAGTTGATGCGCATCATCGGCATGAACATCTACGACCTGCTCGACGAGTATTTCGAGTCGGACGCGGTCAAGGGCGCGATCGCGGTGGATGCGATCCTCAGCGCCGAATGGGGACCGCGCGCCCCGGGCACGGTGCTGACCTACCTGTATCGCCTGTCCGGCCTGGCCGGCAGCGAAGGCGCGGGCGTGGCGCAGCCGGCCGGCGGCATGGGCGCGGTCGCGCAGGCGTTCGCGGCGGCCGCCACCAGCGCCGGCGTGCAACTGCGCTTGTCCTCGCCGGTGAAGCGGGTCCTCGTGGAAGGTGATCGCGCAGTCGGCGTGGAGCTTGTTTCCGGCGAATCGATCCGCGCCAGCCAGATCATTTCCAACGCCGATCCGAAGACCACGTTCCTGAAATTGCTGGGCGCCGCGCACCTGGACACCGGCTTCGTCCGCAGGCTCAACCATGTCCGCCAGTCCGGCCGCGCCGGCAAGCTGCACCTGGCCCTGCGTGAACTACCCACCTTCAAGGGCCTCGGCCCGGATGCGCTTGGCGACCGCCTGGTGATCGGCCCGACCATGGATTACCTGGAACGCGCCTTCAATCCAAGCAAGTATCGCGAGTATCCGACCGAAACCATGCTTGAAATCAGCCTGCCGAGCGTGCGCGATCCGTCGCTGGCGCCGTCGGGTCGGCACGTGCTGTCGGCGGTCGTGCAGTTCCTGCCCTATGACGATAGCGCCTCGCGCGACGCTGGACGTGCCGCCTGCCTCGCTTCCATCCTGGCGATGCTGGAGAAGTACGCGCCCGGCATCGGTGCGCTTGTCGAGCATGCCGAGCTGCTGACGCCTTACGACATCGAGCAGGAGTTCGGCATGATCGGCGGCCATTGGCACCACGCAGCGATGGGCTTCGACCAGTTCTTCTTCACCCGCCCGCTGCCCGGCGCGGCGCAACACGCCACGCCAATGGCGGGGCTGTACCTGTGCGGCGCAGGCTGCCATCCGGGCGGTGGCGTCATGGGCATAGCCGGGCGCAATGCCGCGCGCCAGGTCCTGAAGGGAGGTCGCTGAGATGAGCGCTGTCATCAATACTCGCGGCAACGCCGATGCGCCGGTCTGGCGCCAGCCGATGCTGGTCACGCCATTCTTCGAGTGCTACGAGCCGTACATCGAAACCCGGGCGTTCCGCATGTGGAGCGGCTACAACACGCTCACCTACTTCTCGTCGATCGAACACGAGTACTTCGCCGTTCGCAACACCGCGTCGCTGTTCGACCTGACGCCGATGATCAAGTACGACATCCGCGGCCCCGACGCCGAGGCTTTCCTCAACCGGCTGGTCACCCGCGACGTACGCAAGCTCAAGACCAACCGTGTGACCTACACGGTGTGGTGCGACGACGATGGCAACACCATCGATGACGGCACCATCTTCAAGCTCGGCAAGAACAAGTACCGGCTATGCACGGCCGAGCGCCAGCTCGACTGGTTCCTCGATTCCGCGATCGGCTTCGACGTATCCGTGCGCGAGATCACCGCCGAAGTCGCGGCGCTCGCCTTGCAGGGACCGACCTCCTGCGCGGTCCTGAAGAAAATGGGCTTCACCGGCGTCGAGAACCTGAAACCCTTCGAGATCGGCCACTACCGCGAGCTTGGCTTCGAGGTCATGGTGTCGCGCACCGGTTTCACCGGGGACCTCGGCTACGAGCTGTGGATCGCGCCGGAGAATGCTCGCGGATTGTGGGATGCGCTGATCGCCGCCGGCGAGGCGCGTGGCATTCGCCCGATCGGTTACGGCGCGCTGGAGATGGCGCGCATCGAAGCTGGCCTGTTGCTGCCGGATTCGGAATTCATCAACGCCGAGTACACGCTGCGCGTGGATCGCGGCCGCTCGCCGCTTGAGCTCGGCATGGACTGGCTGGTCGATTTCGACAAGGGCCATTTCACCGGCCGCCGGGCGCTGCTGGCGCAGAAACAGGCGGGCCTGAAGCACTGCCTGGTTGGCCTGGAAGTGGACGGCAAGAAACCAGCCCACGACGCCCTGCTCTACGATCGCCGCGAGGGTGGCAAGCGCGTGGGCGCGACGACCTGCTCGCTCTGGTCGCCGACGCTGAAGCGCAACATCGCGATGGCGATGGTCGACGCGCCGCACTTCAACAGCGGACAGACACTGTGGGCGGAGATCTATATCAAGCGCGAACTGATCTGGCAGCGGCGCATGGTCGCCTGCCGGGTGGTCGAGCGGCCGTTCTACTCGCCGGAGCGACGCAAGCTGACACCGCCGCTGGATCGCTGAGCCGCGGTGCTACGGACGGTGACCGTCCGCCATCGGCGGTCGCTTGAATCAGCGGCAATGCAAGCTAGGACTCTCGCCAGCACAGGGCGCCTAAAAATATCAAACGTAATTGGCGCACGAAGTTCTCCACCAGTTCCCTTTCCTGTTTCGGGCGGTTCTTGGGCAGATCGAGAATGTCCGACGCGGCGTTCAACATTGTGGCGACGACGAGCCCGCAGATCATTTGCAGGCTGGTGCTGGACAAGTCCGGCAAGGTCCCGAGGGCGCGCAGGTCCTGGGCCATCTCCGAGGCGAAATGGCTTTCTTCGGTGCGAATCGCCTGGCGAATCACCCGCGAGCCGCCGCCGCGCTCGCCGGCGAGAAATTGGAACACGAGACTTCGCTCTTCAACGAACCGCTTATAGACCAGCACCGATCCACGCAGCATGTCCGTGGGCGGAATGCCGTCGCGACGCGCTTCGCGCAGCAAGTGGCGCAGGGTCACGCCGCCCATCTCGACCAGGGCCAGGCCAAGTTCGTCGAGATCGCGGAAATGGCGATAGAAGGCCGCGGGCACGACGCCGGCTTCGCGGGCAATCTCGCGCAGGCTCAACGAAGTAAAGCCGCGTCCCTGACCAATCAGCGCCAGGGCCGCCTCGATCAGACGCAGGCGGGTGCGCTCCTTGAGCTCGACTCGGGTGCTTCGGGATACCGCTTCGGGCTTTACCGGCGCGGATTTTCTCGTGGCCAAGCTTCTCTCCAGAGACGCATCCGGCCGAATGACCGGGGTTCAAGTATAGGCAGCGGCCGGGGTCAATGACTTGGAGTACAAACTCTAGATATATTGGGTGAACATATGTTCACTGTAAAGACAGGCCCAGCACATGATCGCCGCCCCCGCCCCCGCCACGAAACAAGCACGCACCCCGGGGTTTCGGCGTTTCCTGCAGCATCCGCTGTGGTCCCCGCTGAATCAGCCGGAGCACTGGAACCGCCTGATCTCGACCCTGAATCCAGCCTGGTCGTTCACTGAACCCCGGGCGCGGGTGATCCGCGTGGTGAACGAGGCGCCAGGCGTCAAAAGCCTGTGGCTCAAGACCAATGGGCGATTCGGTGCCTTCCGTCCCGGCCAGCATGTACTGCTCGAACTGGAGGTCAACGGCGCCCGTCATGCCCGTTGCTTCAGCCTGTCGCACGCGCCCCGCGCGGACGGCCTGCTGCGCCTGACCATCAAGCGCAAGGACGACGGTCCGGTTTCCAACGCGGCGCACCAACTCCAAGCCGGACAGGTGCTGCGCCTGGGCCAGGCGCAGGGAGCGTTCGCGCCGCGCAGCGTCAACGGCAAGCTGCTGATGCTCAGCGCCGGCAGCGGCATCACGCCGATGATGTCGCTACTGCACGGATTGGCTTTCGCCGGATCGAGCCGCGACGTGGTGCTGCTGCACAGCAGCCGAACGGATGCCGACATGCTCTTCGGCGAGGAGTTGAGCGGGCTGCTATCGCGCTGGCCGCAGCTGCGTCTCCACCTGCATAGCACGCAGACAGCTGGACACCTGGACGAGCAAGGGCTGACGACGCATGTGCCGGACTGGGCCGAACGCGAGACCTTGCTGTGCGGACCCGATGGCTTCATGCGCACGATCGAGGCGGTGTATGCCGTCGCCGGGCGCAGCGACCAGCTGCAAAGCGAGAGTTTCGGCCGGCGCGCCGCAGCGGTCGACCCGACGGCGACCCAACACGCGGTGTCGTACGGCGGCAGCGATCAATCGTTCACAGCCAATGCCGGGCAAAGCCTGCTCGATGCCGCCGAAGCGGCCGGCCTGCAGCCGCGTTTCGGCTGTCGGCGCGGGATCTGCCGTACCTGCCAATGCCGCAAGCAAAGCGGCACCGTCCTGAACCTGCTGACCGGCCAGACCTCGGGGCCGGGCGCAGAACTAATACAGCTTTGCATTTCCACGCCACAAAGCGCCCTTGAACTCGCGCTCTGATCACAGGACTTCACCATGACCGCAAAGACCCGACTCGATCCCGATGCCCTGGTTTGCTTTCAGGCCGAACTTGATGCACTGCGCCTGGAGGTTCTCGGCCAGATTGGCGAGTCTGACGCCAGGCACATCCAGCGCATGCGGCGGGTTGTACAAGGCTCCGCTATCGCCGGCCGCGGCTTGCTGATGTTTGGCGTCGGTCCGATCAGCTGGATCGCCGGTGTTATCGGTCTTTCGCTGGCCAAGATCATGGAAAACATGGAGATTGGCCATAACGTGATGCACGGCCAGTACGACTGGATGAACGATCCCGCGCTGAACTCGCAAACTTACGAATGGGACATCGTCTGCGACGGCGACCATTGGCGGCATTCGCACAACGTCGAGCACCATGACCACACCAATATCCTCGGCAAGGACCACGACTTCGGCTACGGCATGCTGCGCTTGAGCGAGCAGCAGAAGTGGTCGCCATCCACC
>JANPDF010000063.1:0-6396 GCA_031431355.1 Gammaproteobacteria bacterium | reverse complement strand
CGTGGATGGCAGCCGCGAACTTGGCGGCGAACTGCAGGTCCGGCTTGCCAGTCTCGCACCAGACGAGGTCGGCATACGGCGCATACGCCAGGCCGCGGCTGATCGCCTGGTCAATGCCCGGACGCGTCTTGTAGAAGCCCTCGACCGTCCGCTCACCAGTAATGAACGCGGTGTCGTTCGGATCGATATCGGAAGTGATCAGGTCGGCGGCTTCGGCATCGGTGCGCGCGATGATCAGCGTCGGCACGCCCATGACGTCGGCGGCCAGGCGCGCGGCAATGAGCTTTTGCACCGCTTCCTGGGTCGGCACCAGCACCTTGCCGCCCATGTGCCCGCACTTCTTCACCGAAGCGAGCTGGTCTTCGAAATGGACACCGGCGGCGCCGGCTTCGATCATCGATTTCATCAGTTCGAAGGCATTGAGCACACCGCCGAAGCCGGCTTCGGCATCAGCGACGATCGGCTGCAGCCAATCGGTGTCGTGGTTGCCTTCGGCGTGGTTGAGTTGATCGGCGCGCAGCAGCGTGCTGTTGATACGCTTGACCACCAGCGGCACCGAGTTGGCCGGGTACAGCGACTGGTCGGGATACATCTCACCGGCGACGTTGGCGTCGGCGGCGACCTGCCAGCCGGACAGGTAGATCGCCTTGAGGCCGGCCTTGACCTGTTGCATGGCCTGGTTGCCGGTCAGCGCGCCGAGCGCGTTGACGAACGGCTTGTCGTGCAAGGACTGCCACAGCTTGCCGGCGCCGAGCCGCGCCAGCGAGTGCTCGATGGCGACCGTGCCGCGCAGGCGCACCACTTCATTGGCGTCGTAACCGCGCACGATGCCGGCCCAGCGCGGATTCGAGTCCCAATCGGATTGCAGTTGTTCGGCGCTGGCGAGGGTGGTCATGGTGATGTCCTTGGTGAGTGTTTCAATCGATCAGTTCGTATGCGGGCAGGGTGAGGAAATCGACGAGTTGCTCGTCGCGGGTCAATCGGTCGAGCAGAGCGATCGCTTCGTTGAGCCGGGAGCCGCCGGGCACGCGCATGCGGTCGGCCAACTTGGTCGGCAAGGTCAGCAGCGCGCGATCAAACAGGGTGAAGTCCACGGGCGTGCCGTCGTCCAGGTGCAGGCCGCCGTGGTGCAGCCATTGCCACAACTGGGTGCGCGAGATTTCCGCGGTGGCGGCGTCTTCCATCAGCCAGTGGATCGGTACGCAACCCTGGCCATCGAGCCAGGCGGCGAGATAGCGCACGCAGACTTCGACGTTGTTGTCGAAACCGGCGCGGGTGATAGTGCCGATGCTCGGCCGGATCAGGTCGTCGCGGTTGACGCTGACGTCCGCACGCGCGACCTGCAACTGGTTCGCCGACGGCATGTGCGCATCGAAGATGTCACGGGCAACCGGGATCAACGCCGGATGCGCCACCCAGGTGCCATCGTGGCCGGCGCGCACTTCGCGCAGCTTGTCGGCGCGCACGCGCTCCAGGGCTTGCTCGTTGGCGGCCGGGTCGCCGCTGATCGGGATCTGCGCCGCCATGCCGCCCATCGCCAGCGCGCCGCGGCGGTGGCAGGTCTGGATCAGCCGTTCCGAATAGGCCTTGAGGAAACCCTGGGCCATGGTCAGCTGGCTGCGTTCAGGCAGCACGCGGTCGCGATGGCGACGGAAGGTTTTCAGGTAGGAAAAGATGTAATCCCAGCGACCGCAGTTGAGTCCGGCCATGCGCCCGCGGAACGCGTGCAGGATTTCGTCCATCTCGAAGGCGGCGGGCAGGGTTTCGATCAGCACCGTGACTTTCATCTGGCCGATCGCCAGGCCCAGGCGGACCTCGATGAAGGCCAGCACCTCGTCCCACTGTTGGGCTTCTTCCATGCACTGCAGCTTGGGCAAGTAGAAGTACGGTCCGCGATCGCGGGCGGCCAGCGCCGCCGCGTTGTGGAAGGCGAACAGGCCGAGGTCGAACAGCGATGCCGAGAGGCGGGCGCCATCGACCAGCACATGCTTCTCGTCCAGGTGCCAGCCGCGCGGGCGCACCATCAGCACCGCCATGTTGGCGGTGTCGAGCACGTAATGCTTGCTGCCGTCCGGGGCCATCCAGTCCAGCTTGCCGGCAACTGCCTTGCGCAGCGTGCGCTGGCCGGTCAGCAGGTTGCCCCAGGTCGGCGCGGTGGAGTCCTCGAAATCGGCCATGTACACGCTGGCACCCGAGTTCAGGGCGTTGATCACCATCTTCGGCTCGACCGGACCGGTGATTTCCACGCGCCGGTCGCGCAGGGCGGCGGGCAGGTCAGCCACGCGCCAGTCGCCCTCGCGGATGGTGCGGGTGTCTTCGCGGAAATCGGGTAGCTCGCCGGCGTCATAGCGCGCGGCCTTGACCTGGCGGGCGATCAGGCGGGCCTGGCGGCTGGCTTCGAACTGCCGGTGCAGGTCGCCGAGGAAGGCTAGCGCGGCCGGGGTTAGCAGGTCTTCCTGGCCTGGGAAGATGGGCGCGGCCAACGCGATGGCCGGGTGGGTGCGGGCCGCGACGGGGGTTGCGGGCGGCGGATCGGGCAGGGCGTGGCGGGCAGGTTCCATGGACCGACAGTAAAACGCTTGCTTGAATTTGACAAAGCAAATATTTAAATGGAATGTATAAACAAATCTTATAATTGGATTCTGATGGCCGAGAAGAAGCCCCGGTTCCACTACAAGGGCGACCGCCTGAAACCGCTGAGGGCGTTCTGCCAGGTGGCCAGGCTGGGCTCGGTCTCGAGGGCGGCCGAGGCGCTGTTCCTCAGCCAGCCGGCAGTGACCCTGCAATTGCAGGCCCTGGAGCGGGACATGGGCGCCCCCCTGTTTGAACGCCTCGGGCGGCGGCTGACCCTGACCCGCGGCGGCACCGTGCTGTACGAGCTGGCGCGGCCGCTGGTCGAGGGGGTGGACGGCATCGAGGGCGAGTTCCGCAACCGGCTCAAGGGCCTGGAGGGCGGCGAACTGCATGTCGCCGCCGGCAGCTCGACCATCCTCTACCTGCTGCCCCCGTTGGTGCAGGCGTTTCGGGCCTCGCACCCGGCGGTGCAGCTGGTGCTGCACAACGTCACCGGCAAGGACGGCCTGAGCCTGCTGCGCTCGGATGCAGTCGACCTGGCGGTCGGCTCGATGCTCGACGTGCCAACCGACCTCAATTACGCGCCGGTCCATTCCTTCGACCCGATGCTGATCATGCCCAAGGGCCATCCGCTGGCCGCGCGCGACAAGCTGAGACTCGAAGACCTGTCGCCGTACGGCTTGATCCTGCCTCCGAAGCGGCTGACCACCTGGCGCCTGGTCGATCTGGTGTTCCAGCAGCGGCGCGTGCCCTACACGGTGGCGCTGGAGGTCGGTGGCTGGGAAATCATCAAGCAGTACGTGGCGATGGGCCTGGGCATCTCGATCGTCACCGGCATCTGCCTGACCGAAGCTGACCGCGAGCGCCTCGAGGTGCGCAACCTCAGCGAATACTTTCCGCCGCGCAGCTATGGCGTGGTGGTGCGCAAGGGCAAGTTCCTGTCACCGCAGGCGCGGGCGTTTTCCGACCTGGTGCAACCGGGCTTGTTCGAGCGTCGCGACTACTTCGAATCCGGTCATTCCGAACGCTGAAGCCCGAGCCGCCAGCAGGCGTGCCTGCGCCGGCAAACGCCGGGGTCAGGCGAATGCATCGTCGCGACTCAGCGGTGGCCTAGCTCACGCATTGCGGTGCTTGCCCCGGTAACCGGCGAACAAGGCGCGCACCCGGCGCACGTCGGCCTCCATGTCGTCGGTCAGCTCCACTAGCGGCCCGAGATGGATGGTCTTGTCCGGATAGTTGAAGGCCACGCAGAACACCGGCACTTGCGCGCGCCGCGCGATTTTCCAGAAGCCGGTCTTCCATTTGTCGACGCGGCGCCGCGTGCCCTCGGGCGCCAGCACGAACCACATGCGCTCTGCGTCGCGCATCTGGTTGGCGACCTGGTCGACGATGCCGCCGGGCGCGCTGCGGTCGACCGGCACGCCGCCGAATTTCCGCAACAGCCAGCCAACCGGTCCGACGAAAGCTTCCTGCTTGCCGATGAAAACGATGCCCAGGCCTTGCCCGACTTTGGCCGCGATGCCCCAGATCGCATCCCAGACCGAGGAATGCGGCGCCACCACGACCACGACCTTGTCCACGTCCGGCCACTGGCCGACCATGCGCCAGCCGCCGAGCCGGAGCACCGAACGCCCGAACGCCCGCGACAGCGCGTTGCCGTTGCTGCGTGGCGCGCGCGGCGGCAGCGGCGGCACCACCGCCGCGCTCATTCCTTGTCCAAGCCGCGCGACCCGCGCGTGCTCTTGACCTGCGAACGCTCGCGCTTGCCGGTCAGCCGTCGCTCCTTCGAGCCTTTGGTCGGCCTGGTTGGGATGCGCTTGCGGGGCGCCTGCAGGGCCGCCTGGATCAACGCCGCGAGCCGCTCGCGTGCATCCTGGCGATTGCGTTCCTGGGTGCGGAAGCGCTGGCCGCTGATCACGATCACGCCATCGCCGGTGATCCGCCGGTCGCGACGCGCGAGCAGACGCACGCGTACGTCGTCGGGCAAGGATGGCGAGCGCGCTGCATCGAAACGCAGTTCGACCGCGCTGGATACCTTGTTGACGTTTTGTCCGCCGGGACCGCTGGAGCGCACGAAGCGTTCGACCAGTTCGTCGTCGGGGATGGCGATGGCCGGGCTGATATCGAGCATGTGCGAAGCAGTCTGGGTCGGCCGGTGCGCAGAAGCAACCGGCCCGGCAGGCTTACGCCGGATCGGCCTGCGACGTCGGCAGCCGGAAGAACGCGCGCGCAGCAGCGGTGCTTGCGGCGGCGGTGAGCGCGACCGGCTCGCCGCGATCCCGCGCCAACTCCTCGACGATATGGCGCAAGTACATCGGCTCGTTGCGCCGGTGCGCGGGCATCGGGCGCACGGTGCGCGGCAACAGGTAGGGCGCGTCGGTCTCGATCAGCAGGCGCTCGGCGGGAATGTCGCGGACCATCTCGCGCAGGTGCAGGCCGCGCCGTTCATCGCACAGCCAACCGGTGATGCCGATGTAATAACCGGCATCGAGGCATTCGAGCATCTGCTCGCGGGTGCCGGTGAAGCAATGCACGACCGCCGACCCTAGCCGGCCATCGAAATTGCGCAGGATCGCCAGGAAATCGTCGTGGGCGTCACGCTGGTGCAGGAACAGCGGCTTGCCCAGTTCGGCGGCCAGCTGCAGCTGGCGTTCGAATGCGCGCCGCTGCGCCGGCCGAGGCGAGAAGTCGCGGTGGTAGTCGAGCCCGCATTCACCGACGGCGACGATTTCCGGGGCGACATGCAGCGCACGCAGTTCCGCGTCGGCCTCCTCGGTGTACTCGCTGGCATGGTGCGGATGCACGCCGGCGGTGGCATACAGGAAACCGGGATGCGCGCGGGCGACTTCCAGCGCACGACGCGACCCTTCACGGCTGGCGCCGGTGACCACCATCTGGACCACGCCGGCGGCGCGGGCGCGCGCCAGCACCGCGTCGCGATCGGCGTCGAAGCTTTCGTGGCCCAGGTTGGCGCCGATGTCGATCAGTTCCATGGCGGGTCGGTCGGTGACGGGCGTGAATTCTAGCCGATGCCCGCGATGGCCTAGAATCCCGCGGTGCGCGCCCTCGAATTCCCGATCACTCCGCTGCTGCCGGACGTCCTGCGCAGCCTCGATGCGCACCCGCGCCTGGTGCTGGAAGCGCCACCCGGCGCCGGCAAGACCACGCAGGTGCCGCTGGCGCTGCTGGCCGCCGGCTGGCGCGGCGACGGTCGCATCCTGATGCTGGAACCGCGCCGCGTCGCCGCCCGCGCCGCGGCCGGGTTCATGGCCGCGCAACTGGGCGAGGCGGTCGGTGAAACAGTCGGCTACCGGATTCGCTTCGAGAACAAAGTCTCCCAGGCGACGCGCATCGAAGTGCTCACCGAAGGCATCCTGAGCCGGATGATCCAGGACGATCCGACCCTGGAGGGCGTCGCCGCGATCGTCTTCGACGAATTCCACGAGCGCCACCTGAGCGGCGACCTGGGCCTGGCGCTGGCGCTCGACGTGCAGGCGCAATTGCGCCCGGAACTGCGCCTGCTGGTGATGTCGGCAACGCTCGACGGCAACTGCCTCGCCAGCTGGCTCGACGCGCCGCGGTTGAGTTCGGCCGGGCGCAGCTACCCGGTGACGATTGAGCACTTCCCGAACCGGCGCGGCGAGTCGCCGGCACTGCAGTTGCGTAGCTGCGTCGAACTGGCGATTGCGCAACACGAGGGCGACCTCCTGGTGTTCCTGCCCGGGCGACGCGAGATCGCCGATGCTGAAAAAGCATTGCAGTCCGCCTTGGCCGCCGATGACGGAGGCGCGGCGATCGTGATCGTTCCCTTGCACGGCGAAC
>JANPDF010000062.1:0-4871 GCA_031431355.1 Gammaproteobacteria bacterium | reverse complement strand
ATCGGTGCGCGCCGACAGCCACAGGTGTTCGCCGTCGTCGCGCGACTCAGCATGCGCCGGCACGCCCGATGCGTCGCACTTGTTGTGCAGCCAGAGCAGCCGGCGCCCGGAGGCGGACTCCTCCGGCGTCAGCGGCGCAGCAGCCGGCGCGGCGTCATCGACCACCAGCAGCAACAGGTCGGCGCGCGCCATCTCGGCGCGGGCGCGGCGCATGCCTTCAGCCTCGATGGCATCCGGCGACTCGCGCAGGCCGGCGGTGTCGGCCAGCGTCAGCGCGACACCGTCCAGGCTCAGGTTCTCGCGCAACACGTCGCGCGTGGTGCCGGCGGTGGCGCTGACAATCGCGCGCTCATCCCTGGCCAGCGCGTTGAGCAACGAGGACTTGCCAACGTTGGGCGCACCGGCTATCACCACGTGCAATCCGTCGAGCAGCTGCTTGCCGCGCTCGGCATCGCGGCGCAGCGCCGCCAGGCCGACAACCGTTTCCGACAGGCGCTGCCCGAGTTCTGGCGCGGCCAGGAAGTCGATGTCTTCGTCCGGAAAATCCAGCGCCGCCTCCAGGAACATGCGCAGCTGGGTGAGTTGCTCGACCAACGCATCCACGCGCAGCGAGAACTCGCCGTCCAGCGAGCGTCGCGCAGCGCGTGCCGCCGCCTCGCTGCCGGCACTGATCAGATCGGCCACTGCTTCTGCTTGGGCCAGGTCGAGCTTGCCGGCGACAAAAGCGCGTTCGGTGAACTCGCCGGGGCGCGCGCTGCGTGCGCCGAGCGCCAGGCAACCGCGCAACAGGCGGGCGAGCAACACCGGGCTGCCATGCGCCTGTAGCTCGACCACGTCCTCGCCGGTGTAGGAGCGCGGCGCCGCGAAATACAGCGCGATGCCGTCGTCGATGACCTGTCCGTGCTCATCAAGAAAACGGGTGTGGCGCGCACGGCGCGGCTGCAGCGTGCAGGCGCCGATGGTTTCGGCGATCTCCCGCGCTCGCGGGCCGGACAGACGCAGCACGCCCACGCCGGCCGCGCCGTGGGCGGTGGCAATGGCCGCGATGGTGTCCGTGGCGCCTACCTTGCCACCACCAGCGTCTTCGGACCGTGGCGCTTGGTCATCCACCACTGCTGGGCCAGGCCGAGCAACCCGTTGGTGACCCAGTACAGCACCAGGCCGGCCGGGAAGAACGCCATCATCACGCCGAACACCAGCGGCATGAACTGCATCATCTTCTTCTGCAACGGATCCATGCCCGGCATCGGCGTCAGCTTCTGGGTCAGGTACATCACGATCAGGTTCAGCGCCGGCAAGATGAAATACGGATCCGCCGCGGTCAGGTTCTGGATCCAGCCCACCCACGGCGCATGGCGCAGCTCGACGGTTTCCAGCAGCACCCAGTACAGGCCCAGGAAGATCGGGATCGGAATCAGCATTGGCAGGCAGCCGCCGATCGGGTTGATCTTTTCCTTCTTGTACAACTCCATCATCGCGATCTGGAATTGCTGCTTGTCGTCGCCATAGCGCTCCTTGAGCGCCTCGATGCGCGGCTGCACCGCACGCATCTTGGCCATGCTCTGGTATTGCTTGGCCGACAGCGGATAGAGCAGCAACTTGAGCAACACCACAATCGCGATGATCGCCCAACCCCAGTTGGCGAAGAGCAGGTGCAATTTGGACAGCACCCAGAACAGCGGTTTGCCGATGAAGGCGAGCACGCCGTAATCCACGCTCAAGGGCAGCGTGTCGGCAAGCTCGGACATCGGCTTCTGCAACTTGGGGCCGACCCACAGGCGGCTGCGATGACTGGCGCTGGCGCCAGCGGCGACATCAAGCGGCGCGGCGATGCTGCGGATCTGGAACAGCGGCCGGCCGTCGTGGCTGGAGACGGTGGTCTGCAGGCGCTGTTTCTCTTCCGGCATCGGCACCCAGGCGCTGGCGAAGTGGTGCTGCAGCATGCCGATCCAGCCACCCGCAGTGTCGGCGGACGGCGGTGCCTCGTCGAGGAAATCGCCAAGTGCGGCCTTGACGTATTTTTCTTCCGGCGTGTACCAGGCGGCACCGACGAAACTGAAAGTGTCCGGGCTGGTCATGAAGCTGTGTTTGGGCGGCGCCGGCGGCGCGACCCGCGACAGGCGCACGAAGGGATAGACCAGGCGCGCGCCGGGGCCGGCGTTGCCGACCTTGTCGTCGACTTCCAGCACATAGCTGCCGCGCTTGAGCGTGAGCGTGCGCTGGATGCTCAGGCCGGTGGCCGGGTCGGTCCACTGCAGCGGCACGATGACAGCCGGCGCGCCGTGCGCGATCTCGAAGCGGTTGCCGCCCGAGGCGGTCTGGAATTGCGTCACCAGTTCGCGCTGCGTGTTCTTGTCATCGACGATGATCAGACCGGCATCGGCAACGTGGTAGGTCGCCGGCGCATCGTTGATGACGCGCACGAAGGGGCTGCCGGCTTTCTTCTCGACCGTGTACTGCAGCAGCCGCGAATCGACCACGCGACCACCCTCCAGGTCGATCGTCAGGCGCAGGCGATCATTGGCGATGACGATCGGACGCCCGCTGCCGGCGACGGTGCTGCTGGTGCTGGCTGCGGCAACGGTGCCGGGCAGTGGCGCCGGGGCGCCTGCGGCGGCACCGGTGGCGGGCAGCGGCGCAGCGGCGCCGGGCGCCTGCAGGCTGCTATCGAGCACGGCCGGGCCGGCGGTCGCGGCCTGCTCGCCCTTGTTCCACTCCATCCACAGCAACGCGGCAACCACGAGCCAGGCAATCAAAAGGAACGAGCGAGTCTGATTCATGGACGAACAATCACCCGGCGCGCGCGGCGCCTGTCAAATAGCGGTGGGATTGCGATCTGCGATCGCGTCGGAGGCCGGCATTGTGCAGGGTGCAACCACAGGCTTCAATGTGCGGGCGCGGTCCAGCAAGGACAAGAGCTCGCTGCGCAGTGCACCGTTGTCGGCGCGGGCGGCCTCGGGCTTGGTCAGGAACACGTAGTCGGCGGCCGGCAGGGTCGGCCGCTGCAGGCGGAAGCATTCCTTGATCTGCCGGCGGATACGATTGCGGCCCACGGCATGCTTGTCCACGCGCTTGGAAACGGTAACTCCGAGCCGGGGCTGGCCATCGGGCTCGGCGGTCGGCAGCACGTGCAGGCGAAAGTTGCTTCCGGAAAAACGCTTTCCCTCGCCGAACACGGCCTGGAACTGGGCCGAGACGCGCAGGTGCGCGCAGCGAGGGAAACGGGTCGGAGTTGTCATTGTCACGGCTTCACGCTGGCGTGGCCGCGAATCCAGGGCGCCGACGAGCGGCGCGCCGGTGTCAGACGCAGAGGCGCGAACGGCCCTTGGCGCGGCGACGGGCAAGGATCTTGCGGCCATCGGCGGTCGCCATGCGTGCACGGAAACCGTGGTCGCGTTTGCGCTTGATGTTGCTCGGTTGGTAGGTACGCTTGGTGGCCATGGCTGCAACTCGGCTGAATGTGGGCGGAAAAGACTGCGAAGGATATCAACGAGACTGGCTCTCGTCAAGGCAAACGCACTTGGCACGGGCCTTGGCGGAGGGCTAGACTGCGCGCTCTGCAAACTTATCCACAGCCTGCGCGATCGGGCTCGAAGGGTTGACCCTGTCCTGATGGAAACCGTGTGGCCGCGCTGTCTCGAACGCCTGGAGGCCGAGTTTTCCGCTGAGGACGTGCACACCTGGCTGAAGCCCCTGCAGGCCTCGGCACGGGCGGACGGGCTGGTCCTGTACGCGCCTAACGCCTTCGTGGTCGATACCGTGCGCGAGCGTTACCTGGCGCGGATCCGCGAACTGATCATCCATTTTGCCGGGCTGCCGACCACAGTCTCGCTGGAAGTTGGCTCCACCGCCCGCGAGGCGGCGCCCGCGCCGCTGGCGGCGCCGGGCCGCGCGGCGGTCGACTTCCTGGGCAACCTCGACAAGCACTACACCTTTGAGAATTTCGTCGAGGGCCGCAGCAACCAGCTCGGCCGGGCCGCCGCGCTGCAGGTGGCACTGAACCCGGGCCGCGATTACAACCCGCTGTTGCTCTACGGCGGCACCGGCCTGGGCAAGACCCACCTGATGTACGCCGCTGGCAACCTGATGCGCGCCAACAACCCAGGCATGCGCGTGTTGTACCTGCGCTCGGAACAGTTCTTCAGCGCGATGATGAAGTCCTTGCAGGACAAGTCGATGGACCAGTTCAAGCGGCAGTTCCACCAGGTGGACGCGCTGCTGATCGACGACATCCAGTTCTTCGCCGGCAAGAACACCACCCAGGACGAGTTTTTCCACACCTTCAACACCCTGTTTGACGGCAAGCAGCAGATCATCCTGACCTGCGACCGTTACCCGCGGGAGGTGGAAAACCTCGAGCCCAGGCTTAAATCGCGTCTTGGTTGGGGCCTGTCGGTGGCCATCGAGCCGCCGGATTTCGAGACCCGCGCCGCGATCCTGACCGCCAAGGCCAGCGAGCGACGCATGAGCCTGCCCGAGGACGTCGCCTACCTCATCGCCAAGCGCATGCGCTCCAACGTGCGCGACCTGGAAGGGGCCTTGAATACGCTGGCGGCGCGCTCGAATTTCATGGGTCGGCCGATCACGCCGGAGTTCGCGCAGGAGACGCTGCGCGACCTGTTGCGCGCCCAGGCGCAGGTGATCTCGATCAGCAATATCCAGAAGACCGTGGCAGACTACTATCAGCTGCGGATGGCCGACATGATGTCGAAACGGCGCACGCGCTCGCTGGCGCGGCCGCGGCAGATGGCGATGGCGCTGGCCAAGGATTTGACCGAGCACAGCCTGCCGGAAATCGGCGATGCGTTCGGTGGGCGGGACCACACGACAGTGCTGCATGCCTGCCGGGTGATCCGTGAGCTGATTGGTAC
>JANPDF010000061.1:0-5682 GCA_031431355.1 Gammaproteobacteria bacterium | reverse complement strand
CAAGCGTATGGGCCGGTCGGCCTGAAGCGGATGACCCGGCACATCATCTCCGCGTGGAAGGAAGACATCGACGTTCGTATTTCCGGTCTGGAGCGGCAGACCAGGTCCGGCTACAAGGTGGACGTGCACGAGTTCGATGCTGGCGTGGTGTACGACCACGAGGGCGTGCGCATCACCGCGATCCCGGTGCAACACGGCTGCTGGAAACAGGCCTATGGTTTTCGCATCGACACGCCGGACCGCTCGATGGTGATCTCCGGCGACACCCGGCCGACGCGGGCGATCATGGAGGCATCGCGCGGCGTGGACATGCTGGTGCACGAGGTCTATCCGGCATCGCAGGCGCGGCCGGAGCTGCGCGTCGGCGGTGAGGTGTGGCCAAGCTACATGCAGGAGTTCCATACCTCCGACCTGGAACTCGGCGTGCTGTCGGCGATTGCACAGCCTAAGCTGCTGGTACTGCATCACATTGTGCGCCACGGTACCGACGACGAGGAGCTTCTCGAGTCCATCCGCGCCGGCGGATTCCACGGCGAGGTAGTGGTGGCTCAGGATCTCGATCGCTACTGAGTCAATTTGCTGGATATCGGCGAGGGCCGCATCAGTTGCCGAAGTAGTCGTAGTGCTCGATGCGGCCCACGCGGGCGATGGCCTGCTTGACGTCATCGCGGGCCAGCATCGCCTTCCACCGGGCTTCCAGCTCCACATTGGCGGGCAGCGGCTTGGGTTCCAGAAAATCCTGCACGTCGAATAGCATGTCGCCGCGCCGGTACTCGGATTCGAGCCGCTCGATGACGGTTTTCGCGGCTTCCTCCAATTGGTTCGTGCGAAGCAGGGCTACCAGGTACAGGCTCTCGCTGTCGCTCCGATGCTCGCGCAGGTAGTCCATCGCGTTCGCCGCGGCGCGCTGGTCACCGGTGAGCACGGCGCCGCAATGCTGCACCAAGGCTTGCACCATGCGGCCGTAACCGCTCATCTCGCCGGCCTTCGCGGCGGCCGAAAACGCGTCCTCGCCGCGACCCAGCCCGCAATAAAGATTGCCCAGGTCCAGCGCCTGGTTGACGTTGCGGCGGCCGTCGACGGTCATGCTTGCGACCTTTTCCATCAGGGCAACGGATTCGCCGATCTTGCCCACGCGCCGCAAGGCGGTCGCGCGGTTGCTGAGGATCCAGACCAGTTGGTCGGGATCGGAGTAGGGCGAGACACCGGGTCCTTCGTCGATGGTCCGCACGATGCGATCGCTGATATCCAGCACCGGTTCATTCATTCCGACGGCCAGCATCGCGCGGACCAAGTCGGCCAGCACCTGCAGGCTGGACGATTTGAGTATCGCTTGCACGTTCCATTCGTCCGCTACCCTGTTGGCCGCCGCGACCGGGTCGAACTGCGGCGCGTCCGGATCGAACAGGCCGTCGAAGCGCTTGTCGCTGCGCACCCTCACCAGGGTTTCCGGCATGCCGATGCGGACAATAGCTGCGCGGGCTGCATCCGGCTCGCCGCGCCTGATGCGTTCGAGCGCCAGTTGGTACCAGGGTCGGCTGGCCCGACGATCCGTGGACTTCCACTGCTTGTCGAACAGCAGCTGCAGCAACTCGAGTCGCGCGGGCGAGCCCGCCTCGGCTTCGTCGACCACTTGGAAAATAACGACCTCCGCCTCGGACAGCAGCTCGGGCCATCTTTTCAAGGTGTCGGTCAGCACCCTCGCCGCCGCGTCATGGTTGCCAAGATTCGCTTCGAGCCTGGCGAGCAACAGCCAGTCATGGCCGTTTCCAGAGTCCCGTTCGGTCGCCTGGGCGAACAGGTCTCGCGCACGCGGATAGTCGCTCAGTTGAATCGCTGCCCAACCAGCACCGGAAAAGGCAAGCGCCTGTTCGGACTTGAGCAGCTGTCCGAAGCGCGGATCGGCCAGCGCCTTGGCTAGCGCCTTGTCGGCCTGCTTCCACTCTTCCGCCGTGTGGTTGGGCTTGAATGCAACTGAGGCGGCGTTCGCCAACTCCTGGCGATACGGCGTCAGAACGGCGTCCGTCTCGACCACCGGCGCAGTTTCTGGAGCCGTGACCGCGGCCGCAGCCGGGGCATTGGCGCTGAGCGCGGCCAGCGCAATTAGAATTGATGGAATAACGCGGGCCATTTCGAGGACTCGTGGAGACTTGCGCACCTCAGCGACCACCACCGCCACCACCACCGCCGCCACCACCGGAGAATCCACCACCGCCGCCGCCCGAGCTGGAGCCCGGTGGCGTTGCCGAGGCGGAGATCTGCTTGGTGAGAGCGCTTCCAAGCGAGCTGCCCATGCTGGCCAAGCCCATCGATCCCGCCGTGCTCCTGCCGTGGTACCAGCCTGGCGAACTTTGTTGCGCGGTGGCGGCGCCGACTGCCGCAGTGAATTTCCTGGTCCAGGCTTCCTCCACTTCGAGAGCCATCGCGTAGGGCAGCAAAGCCTCGTAACGCTTGGCGTCCAGGACCGGCGTCTCGCCGGGGCCCGGTAGCGACTTGAGTTCATCCCGCTCCGCGACACCGAGGTACATGCGCAAGCCCTCGATCTGGTCCATCAGCTTGCGACCCTCGCGGGTCGGCGCTTTCAGCAGGCGGGCGAAGACGATGTGCAGGACCAGCGCCAGCACGCCAAGGACGGCGAGCGCAGGGACCCCGTTGCCCCCCGACACGACTACCGCGAGCACGCCGATCAGCGCGGAGCCGATCACGCCAATCGCCAGGTTGCCGGCATTGGACCGGAAATAGCGAGGCTTCAGGCGCTTCGCCATCTCCGCAGTGTGCGCGGCCAAAGCGCCGCTGACACGCGAGGCCTCGGTGTTCTTCAACTTGATCTCGGGACCGGCCTTGAACAGGCTGGTCGCCAGCGCTTTCTGGCTCGGCAGCAACACATCGAGGCTGGCATCCGGCACGCGCACCAGCCGCCACCCGTCGCTGCCCTTGCCCTGATGGATATGCAGGTAGCCGCGCACGGCCATGTCCACCACGTCGGAGGAAAAGCAGAGCTGGTCCTGGCTCATCCTGCGCAGCATGCGCAGTTCACCGGGCGCGAAATCATCCGGCGGCTGGTAGTGCGGGAAGATCGGCCCGGCATGTGGATCGCGGCCGACGCGGATCCAGCGGAACAGGTAGAAGGCGACGAGCAGCAACAGGCCGCCCAGGCCGAGCAGCACGCCGCGGTTGTCGCGCAGGAACCAGCGCCATTTGTCGGCGGCTGTGGGCGCAGCGATCAATCCCTTCGGGAAGCCGACCGAAATGGTCAGGCCTTCATATGGCCCCAGGCTGCGCGTGCTGCGGAACGTGGCCACACCCGGGCCTGTGGAAACTGCCTCGTAGTCGCGGCCCTGGGCGCCGGCAGGCCCGGTGTATCCGTCGAGCTGGAGCGCCGTGGATGGCACTGGCGCGGGCAGGGTCACGGTGGCCGATGCGGTGTCGATCGGAAAGCTCCAGCCCAGGCCGGTAACGTTCCAGTACAACTCGTCGTGGTCGCTGAAGAATCCGAGCTGGCGACTGGTGCGGTAGCGGATGGTGAAGGTGAAGTCGCCTGGGGTCGGAAGGAAGTCGTCGTTGCCGGTGTTGATGCGCACGCCGTTGTCCAGGCGCTCGGTGAAGTTGGGCTCGGGGCGACCGTCGCGTTCCACGCCGAGTAATTCAAAATCCACCTTCACGCGATTGCCGAAGCGATCCTTGTAGCGGGTGGGGAAGTCGCGATAGATGCCGCGGCGAATGTTGGAGCCCTCGGCGCGGACGCGGATGGTCTCGGTCACCAGCAGGCTGCCGTCCGACTGGATCTCCAGCATGCTGTCGTAGGAGAGGATTCTCTCGTCAGCCAGGGCCGGACCGGCGAACGCCAGGGCGGCGATGATCGCCAGCAGCACGTGCAGGAATCGGCTCATGGGGTCAGCTCCAGTTTCGGCGCTTTTTCCGCGCCCTCTGGCGCCTCGAAGAACTCGGCCTGCGCAAAGCCGAACGTGCGCGCGACCACGAGGTCCGGGAATCGCTGCACGCCGTTGTTGAGTTCGCGCACGGCACCGTTGTAGAACCGGCGCGCGAACTGCAGGTGATCCTCGACATCCACCAGGTCGCGCTGCAGGCGCAGGAAATTTTCGCTCGCCTTCAGCTCCGGATAGGCCTCCTTGAGCACCAGCAGCCGACCGACTTCATGTTCGAGCTGTGCCTCCACGGCCGCGAGGCGGGTGGGCGACTGCGAAGCGACGGCTTCCGCGCGCAGCGCAGTGACCCGCTCGAGCAGGGATTTCTCGTGCCCGGCATAGGCGCGCACCGCTTCCACCAGCGCCGGCACCAGGTCATGACGACGCATCAGCTGCACGTCGATGTCGCTCCAGCCGGCACGGACCTGGTTGCGCAGCCGTACCAGATGGTTGTAGGCAAACACGGCCCAGGCAAGAACTGCCAGCAGCGCGAGGACGAGGGCGATGGTCATGCAATCTCCATGCGGGATCGGGTGCGTTCGCCGCTAGTATCACCCAACATTGGCCGCCGGCTGTCGTGCCGGAGTCGCTAAATGTATGCTCGGAAGGGCCGTGCGTTCGGGTCCGGGTCGCCTTTCCGTCTGTGCGCTGGCGATTGTTCGAACCGGATCCGACCAGCTGATTCGATCGAGGCAATGGAGATGGACATGCAAATCAAGATGAAGCTGGTTTCCGTCGCGCTGCTCGCGGCGTGTGCCGTGGCCACCGCTCCTGTTCTCGCCCGGGCGGCCAGCACCATGCCGGTCGCATCGGGCTATGACGCCGATCTCGCCAAGCGCCTTGGCGCCGACGAGCGCGGCATGCGCCCGTACGTGCTGGTCGTACTGAAGACAGGACCCACGCGCGTGCCGGATGGCGACAAGCGCAAGGCAATGTTTGCCGGGCACTTCGCCAACATGGGACGTCTCGCGAAAGCGGGCAAGCTCATATTGGCCGGTCCGTTCGAGGAGGATGCTGATGGCTGGCGGGGCTTGTTCGTGTTCGCGGTGCAGGACGTTGAGGAGGCGAGGCGCCTGACCAGCACCGATCCGGTGATCGTCAATGGCGAGATGGTGGCCGAGTTCCATCGCTGGTACGGATCGGCCGCTGCCATGATCGTCCCGGAAGTACACGACAAGCTGACACCGCCCGCGAAAGAGTAAGCCGCGGAAGTGGTGCTAAGCCTTTTTCCGGCGATCGACATTCCAATTGGAATTCGTCACGCCGCGCGAGGCTACCCATGTTCCGATTCCCGCTGGCCATCAGCTTTTTCATCCGGATCCGGCGATTGCGCAGCGGTCGCCCGCGGGCTTGCCCCTGGACTTGGCGTCCTTGCGAGTCAGTGTCCGCTCCGACCGGCCCCGCGCAGTCCGTCGAGCGACCACGTGCCGGGTCCGGCGACGCAGAAATACAGGCCGCCAACCACTTCGATGATCCCGGCGAGTCCGATCAGCGACATCACCTGCAGGCCGTCGGGCATGGCCACGTGCGGGAAGTGGAACAGCTTGGCGGTGCCGTGCTGGACGAACAGGAACGCGGTGACGATGCGCAGCACACTGAGGACCTGCGGTGTCCAGCGCCGTCCCACTCCGTGAAATGCGGCCATCGCATTGCTCCGTGGATGAATGGCTTCAGTTCCGGATCCTAGCTAGCGCCTTGATGCCACGGAAGGGCCGTCGTGCCGGCTGAATCGGCATAGCGAAGGCTGCCCGGACTC
>JANPDF010000060.1:0-2200 GCA_031431355.1 Gammaproteobacteria bacterium | reverse complement strand
CAAGCGTTGATGAGCAGCGACAACCTGGCCCAAAACGACGACGACGAGGAAGGACTCGACAACCTCGAGAGCACCGGCGGCGACGACGACGCCAACGACACCGCGGTGGACACCAAAGGCGACGACACGCCGGTGGTGAAGTTCATCAACAAGATGCTGCTCGACGCCATCAAGCGCGGCGCCTCCGACATCCACTTCGAGCCGTACGAAGGCGAGTTCCGGGTCCGGATGCGCATGGACGGGATCCTGCGCTCAATGGCGAAGGCTCCGGTCAAGCTGGCGCCACGACTTGCGGCCCGCCTGAAAGTAATGGCGCAACTCGACATTGCCGAGCGTCGGGTGCCGCAGGACGGGCGCATCAAGCTCAATGTATCCAAGACCCGGCAAATGGACTTCCGGGTCAGCTCCTGCCCGACCCTGTTCGGCGAGAAAATCGTGCTCCGCCTGCTCGATGGTTCGGCGGCGAAACTGGGCATCGACAAGCTTGGTTACGAGGATGTCCAGAGAGATCTGTACCTGGACGCGCTGCAGAAGCCCTACGGCATGATCCTGGTAACAGGCCCGACCGGCTCCGGAAAGACGGTGTCCCTGTACACCGGCCTGAACATCCTCAACACCGAGGAACGCAACATCTCGACCGCCGAAGACCCGGTCGAAATGCGCGTGGCGGGCATCAACCAGGTGCAGGTCAACGCCAAGAAGGGCATGACCTTCCCGGTCGCCCTGCGCGCCTTCCTGCGCCAGGACCCGGACGTCATCATGGTCGGCGAGATCCGCGACCTGGAGACCGCCGAGATCGCCATCAAGGCGGCGCAGACCGGCCATATGGTGCTCTCGACCGTGCATACCAACGATGCGCCGCAGACGGTGGCCCGCCTGATGAACATGGGCATTGCGCCCTACAACATCACCAGTTCTGTCACCCTGGTGATTGCCCAGCGGCTCGCCCGCCGCCTGCATGACTGCAAGCGCGAGTTACAGCTTCCCGATTCCGCGCTGCTGGCCGAGGGCTACACCGAGGAAGAGGTCAAGGCCGGGATCAAGCTCTTCGAAGCGGTCGGCTGCGCCGACTGCAATGACGGTTACAAGGGCCGACTGGGCATCTACCAAGTCATGCCGATGACCGACGAGATCCAGAAGATCGTGCTCGAGGGTGGCAACGCGATGAAGATCGCCGAAGCCGCGGCGCGGTCTGGCGTCAACGACCTGCGCAAGTCCGCCCTTCTCAAGGCCAGGAACGGCGTCACCAGCCTGGCTGAAATCAACCGAGTTACCAAGGACTGACCATGGCCACTACCAAAGCCGCCGCAACGCGAACCCGGCCAAGCCCTTTCGGCGTCTTCGTCTGGGAGGGCACCGACAAGCGCGGCACCAAGATGAAGGGCGAGGTCCAGTCCAAGAGCGCCAACCTGGTCCGCGCCGACCTGCGCAAGCAGGGCATCAACCCGACCATCGTCAAAGAAAAGAAAAAACCGCTGTTCGGCAAGGCCGGCAAACGCGTCAGCGCGCTGGAGATCGCCACTTTCAGCCGGCAGATCGCCACCATGCTGCAGTCCGGCGTGCCGATGGTGCAGAGCTTCGAGATTCTGTCCTCGGGCCAGAAGAACGAGCGCATGCGGCTGATGCTGCTGGATATTCGCGACAACATTTCGGGTGGTTCAACCCTTTACGAATCGCTCGGACGGCACCCCCTCCAGTTCGACGACCTGTATCGCAACCTGGTCAAGGCCGGCGAAGGCGCCGGTGTACTCGACACGGTTCTCGACACCCTGGCGACCTACAAGGAACGCATCGAGGCACTGAAGGGAAAGATCAGGAAGGCGATGTTCTACCCCGCCGGCATCATGGCGATCGCCATTCTTGTGTCGTCTATCCTGCTGATCTTCGTGATCCCGCAGTTCGAGGACGTGTTCGCCAACTTCGGCGCCGAGCTGCCCGCATTCACGATGATGTACGTGCATGCTTCCCGCTTCATGGTCTCCTGGTGGTGGCTGATGGGCTTGACCGTGGTGGGCATCGTGTTCGCCTACCTCGCCGTGTTGAAGCGCTCGGCCAGGCTGCGCGAGTTGCTCGACCGGCTGATGCTCAAGCTTCCGGTCATCGGCAATATCCTGCACCAGTCGGCGATCGCCCGCTTCGCCCGCACCCTGGCGCTGACCTTCAAGGCCGGCGTGCCGCTGGTCGAGGCCCTCGACATCTG